>JAKSSE010000099.1 GCA_024403255.1 Lachnospiraceae bacterium | reverse complement strand
GAGGCTGCTGAAAAAGTCTACTTTGGCTGCCATAAACTAATTTCTAGTACTGAATAATCTGCATAAGATTTACTGATATTTATTTGATATTCTCAAGAATTTTTTATATCTTAGATACTGTAAATCAATGGTTTATGTTAAATAAAGAATATCGAATTCCTTTTAGTCAGTTCAATGGTCTTTATGATATCGTAGTAAAAAAAGACCACAAATTGCGGCGTATTTTGGAGTTGATTGACTTCAATTTCGTTTATGATGAGCTAAAGAATAAATATTGCCATGACAATGGGAGAATGGCCAAAGATCCTGTTATGATGTTCAAGTATCTGTTCCTGAAAACATTCTATGGTCTTTCTGATAGGTGTTTGGTTGAACGATGCATGACAGACATGGCCTGCAAGTTCTTCCTCGGTCTGAACCCCGAAGATGAAGTGATTGCGCCTACCACTTTGACAAAGTTCAGAAGGCAGCGGCTGCAGGATGTTGACATAATAGACGTCCTTCTCAAGCGCTCCGTACAGGTGGCAAAGGATCACAATCTGATAGACGGCAGCACAATCATCGTTGATTCCACGCATTCTCTCTCCAAATCAAATCCTGTTCCCCCAGTTAAGATGCTTCAGCGCTTATCGGCAAACTTGCGTAAGGTCGTATATAATATAGATGAGACATACACACAAAAGATGCCTCAAAAGTATGAGGGTAATGAACTTGAAAAGGAGATGGAGTATATTGATAAACTTGTATCGTTGCTTACTTCTGACGAAAAACTGATGTTACATGATGAAATTCTTGAAAAAATAGATTTTGTGCGGGAGACAGTAGAAGATATTAAAGACCATTATACAACATCATTAGACAAGGATGCAAGGATTGGTCACAAATCTGTTGATACTGAATTTTTCGGTTATAAGACCCATATAGCAATAACACCAGATCGTCTTATAGTAGCAGCAACAGTAACGTCTGGTGAAAAGAATGACGGTAAGGAACTTCCTACTCTTATTGAGAAAACAAAAGAGAAGCTTCCTGAACTTAAGAGGGTGATTGGAGATGGGGCATACGCTGGCAATACTAATCTTGAAATAGCAAACGAGCAAGGAATTGAAATTATAGCAAAGGTTAACACTTTACTTATTGAAGGAACACAGATAGAGCGCCAAGGCTTTACATATAACAAAGATGCAGAAATGATGGTTTGCCCAGCTGGGCATATGGCAAAATCCAAAGCAGTGTTAAGGGCTAAAAGAAGTGAAAATGACAGGATGCGTTATACCTTCAGCCGAACATTCTGTAAGTCATGCAAGTTAAAAGAGAAATGCAATGCAAAAGGTGTCGTAAAAAGATACTGTCATCCAATACAAAAACCATCTCAACTAAAGCAACTTGAATTTATGAAAACGGAAGAGTTCAAACGATGGTCAAAAGAACGTTACAAGATAGAAGCAAAGAACTCCGAACTCAAACATCAATACGGATACAACAAAGCAGATTACTACGGTATTTATTCAATGAAATTGCAAGGAGCCGTGGCACTCTTTACCTCAAATATGTCCAGAATACTAAGATTAATGGATGAAAAAGCCTAAAAGGCATCCTTTTTACACAAAATCGCAAAATAATACACAGCCATCTCTCCGAGAATTTAATCTTTGAGCCAAAAACGGATAAAAGAATATTCGTGGGATATATTGCATTCTCACGGACATTACTTTTAGTACCTTTTTCAGCAGCCTC
>JAKSSE010000098.1 GCA_024403255.1 Lachnospiraceae bacterium | reverse complement strand
CAAGGAAACAGGTTTGTCACAGGGAGGAATCTATAGGTTTTATCCAGACCTAGATGCCATACTGCAGGATATGATCTTAAAGCTGCGTCAGAATTTTAATATCATTGACGAGACAGATCGTATATTTGAAGAATGTAAAGACTGTTCTCCTCTTGAATTTAGTGAAAAAATCTGTGAGCTTTTGGCTGACCGCATGGAGAAAAGTCTGATGGATGTTCAAAAGATCAACTTTGATCTCTCGGTTCTGGCTATCAATGAGCCAGAAAGAGTTCGAAAGATTCTAGATGGCATTATTGAAGAAGGCAATATGGAGCATTTAACAAAATGCACTGTTAAGCTAATATCTAAAAAGATAGAAGAGGGTAACTATAAAACTCGTATTCCTTTAGAAGATATCATGCAGTACATCTCCTGTATGTATGGAGGTATTGAGAGAAACTGTATAGTAAGTCACTGCTATTCCTATGGACCTATGAGCGTTAAATATTCTCCGCGTCCTCTTTTTCAGACAATGGCAAAAACTATCGCATATTTATTGGGCGACGATTGATAGTATTTAGTAGAAAGGAAAAATCATGAGTACACCATCACCAAGTGGAATGTATCCTGTGGGATCAAAAACATATACATTTGTAGATTCTAGTCGGCTTGAGCAGCTAGGTCCAAAGGCATTAAAGGAGCAAAGAAAGCTTTCTGTAAGGATGTATTATCCAGCAGATGTAAGTACTATATCCAACTTCAAAAAAGATTATCTCATTTCAAGAGAAGTTATGAATGCGATGGCGAAGGAGTTTTTTTTCAAGATGGACTATGATAAAAAATGTCAGTCAGGTGAAAATGAAGCACCTTATTTTAAGGATGCTGATTTTATTAAGAATGAAAAATTTCCTTTGATTTTGTTCAGTCATGGATTCAAATCATATAGAGAAGGAAACACTTTTTTATGCGCGGAACTTGCCTCCTATGGATATGTGGTTCTATCCATCGGACATCCTTATGAAGCTATGTATACAAGCTTTGATGATGGCACGAGTGCTTTATGGGATTCATCTGTTATGAAGAGGCAGATAAAACCATTTATTCCTGGACTTCTTGCTATGAGGAAGTTGCAGAAGAAGAAGGGGACTCCAGAAGACTTATATGCAGCATTTGTGGAGGTTCAAAACAAGTACAATCGTTTTTTAGTAGAGCGTCAAAAAGAATGGACCATGGATTCTCTCTTTATATTAGAACAGGCAAAGAAAGAGTTTGCGGATATAATAGATTTTTCAGTGGGGGCAGGAGCTACTGGTCATTCGCTCGGTGGTTCAACGGCTTATTCGCTTTGCCATGCATCGGAGGATATCATCTGTGGTATCAATATTGATGGTGGTTTGTTTGGAGATTATGAAGGAAAGACTATGACAAAGCCATTTTTTCAGATATGCAGTGAAAACAATTTAAGTGTGGAGACAAAGCCGATGCTTAATAAAACTCAGCCTGTATACTATGCAACATTTAAGCAGATTAAGCATATAGCATTCGCTGATGTAAAGTTTTTTATGCCAAATCCTATCATCACAGGGAAAATACCTGCTGGTGTAATGCATGAAAATCTTTGCAAATGTCATGTGGATTTTTTTGATAAATATCTAAAGAAGAAAGAACTTGATATAAATATAACTGAGAGCAAATTTATTCATTTCGAATGTTTTTAGAATTTCAGGGCCGCTTTGAGCAAAAGCTTACCTAGCGACTTTAA
>JAKSSE010000097.1 GCA_024403255.1 Lachnospiraceae bacterium | reverse complement strand
GACAGTGTGAAATGTTTTCTGTAAATTAAGATTTTCTATGATAATTGATGGGGCTTGGGAGCAGTTTTCTGCTTTCAAGCCCTTAGCTACTTCTATCAAAAATAAGATGGTATGTCAAGGGCGCCCGGCAAAACCGGGCGTGCATTTTACCCTTGATATAGCATCGGTTTTTGATCAATCAGACATACGATCCGGATACATGATCGTAAGTTCTCCTCGAACCAGGCCCCAGTTTCGAATCGGCATGGTCCATTTCTTAGTGATTTCACGTGTTGCAATGTAGAGCGCTTTTATAAGTGCTTGCGAACTTGGGAATACGCTTCTCTGCTTATTTAATCGACGGAATTGTGAATTTAAGGATTCAATTGCGTTTGTTGTATAAAAAGCGGTTCTGGTTTCTTTTGAGAACTTGAAGATAGGTGTGATTGCATCCCAGTTATCGTACCAGCGGTTCATCGCACTTGGATATAACGGTGACCATTTTTTATTTACAGCATCCAGCTGCTTTAACGCACTTTGTTCATCCGGAGCCGTATAGATAGTTTTTAAATCTTTTGCAAATGCTTTCATGTCTTTGTTTGCAACGTATTTCAGAGTATTACGAACCATATGTACAATACAGCGCTGTTGCTCTGTTGCAGGAAATGCCGTAGAAATTGCGTCTTTAATACCTGTAAGTCCATCCGAGCAGAGAATGAGGATATCTTTAATTCCACGATTCTTGAGCCCATTCAAAACACCTAGCCAGAACTTGCTGCTTTCATTCTCACCAATCTCAATCGTCAATACATCTTTTTTCCCATCTTCATTAACACCTAACACAACATATGCAGCAAGCTTACGGACAATTCCATCATCACGTACCGAGAAATGGATTGCATCAATGAAAACGATTGGATATACCGCATCAAGAGGACGTTTTTGCCATTCTTCAATCTTAGGGAGTAGCTTATCTGTTATATCGGAAATCATGCCTTCACTTATTTCAAAGCCATAGATATCCTCAATTGTATCTGATATCTGGCGTGTAGTCATACCTTTGGCATACATGGAGATAATCTTATCCTCAATCTCAGATATATCTTTCTTGCGCTTTGGAAGAACCTTAGGCTCAAAGGTACTTTCACGATCCTGAGGTACATCAACTTCAAACTCCCCATATTTACTTCGTACTCTCTTGGTTTTTGTACCATTTCGGTAGTTGTTTTCAGATGAACGTTCATATTTTTCATAACCAAGATGATCGTCCATTTCTGCTTCCAGCATTTCCTGAATAGTACCGGAAAGAAGATCTTTCAGAGCATTCTGAATATCATCTGCAGTTTGGATATCATACTCCTGCAATAATCCCTGGATGATATTTCTTTTTCCATCTGTCATTGGTTTCGGTTTGTAAACATCTTTTTTTCTATTCGCCATAATAAAAGGCCTCCTATGAATTAATAAGATTTTATCATAGAAGACCTTTAAACACGTATTCTTATATGTTTTTTACAGACTTTTTTTCACAGGCTCCAAGATGCCGGGGTTAAGCTAGTGGGAACGCGGGAACACTTCTCGCTTACCGTATATCTACTTCCGTCCGACGTACGATATCAACATATTCTCCTACAATGCAAAAATGAACCCCTAATGCTTTCCAGGCTTTTTCATAATTTCTCTCAGCAAGAGCATGATAAATGTCCCAATGTGATTCTACTAATCGTTCTGAGTTCTCCTTATCCTTAAAGATCTCATAATGAAAACTCTGTATGAAGAGATTCTGCAGCTCAGACAGC
>JAKSSE010000096.1 GCA_024403255.1 Lachnospiraceae bacterium | reverse complement strand
CTCCTAAGATTATTTCTATCCAGATTGATCCTGAAAAGATTGGTGAAGTAGTAGGCCAGCGTGGTAAGACAATCAATGAAATCATTGCTCGCACTGGCGTTAAGATCGATATCACAGATGATGGTAATGTGTCTGTATGCGGAACTGACAAAGAAATGATGGATAAAGCAGTTGAAATGATTCAGATTATCACAACTGATTTTGCTGAAGGTCAGATCTTTAAGGGAACAGTTGTAAGCATTAAAGAATTTGGTGCTTTCGTAGAATTTGCTCCTGGAAAAGAAGGAATGGTTCATATTTCTAAGATTGCTAAAGAGAGAATCAACCATGTAGAAGATGTTCTGACACTTGGTGATAAGGTAACGGTTATTTGCCTTGGAAAAGATAAGATGGGCAGAATGAGTTTCAGTATCAAGGATGTTCCACAGAACTAATCTGTGCATCAGTAAAGAATATAAAAGAGTGTGAGGCGAGTGGTATGTGCCACTCGCCTCATTTTAGCTGAGAGAGAGGTAGCGCTTTAATACTAGTTAACAGCATGGAGGAAAGAAAAATGAAGGTAGCAATTATATGGTCAAGCCCCAATAAAGACGGACTTACAAACAGAGCAGCAATGCAAATGAAAAGAGGGCTTGAAAAGACCGGTGTGGAAGTAGAAGAAATAGTCCTCAATAAAAAGAAGATTGAAGCTTGCAAGGCATGCGGAAATGGATGGGGAAAATGTAGAGAAAACGGTATGTGTATTTTGCCGGATGATTTTGCAAATGTATATGAATCTTTGAAGAATGCAGATGGAATTGTGTTTGTTTCTGCTGTATATTGGTCTGAAATGACAGAATGTATGAAGGCTTTCATCGATAGACTTAGAAGATGTGAAGCTACACATAACCATTTCTTAGCTGAGAAGAGGTGCATGTTGGTAGCTTGTGCCGGAGGAACCGGTAGAGGAACAATTGAATGTTTGAAGCAAATGGAGCAGGCGCTTGTGCATATGAGCATGCGCGCGTATGACCGCATACCGGTGAACCGCTTTAATTCGGAATATATGCTAGATGCTCTTGAAAAGGCAGGAGAAGTATATGCTGACAAATTAGAGAATGGTTTTGATATGTATTATTAAGAGTGAAGCAGAACCGCCACCTACATAAGCACTTTTAGGTGCGAAGCACCGAGAAAGAAGCCGTAGGCTTCAAGTGCGCATGTGTGTGGCGGCTGTGAATATCATATAACTTATCCTAACTTTTTTCTTAATACTTCGGTGCATTAACCTCTGTATACTTTTCTTCACAATACTTACAGCGATATATTTCTTTTTTCTCATCTGCAAGAACGAAAATGTGAGGCAATTCCTGTTCGATAGAAGTGATGCATCTAGGATTGCGGCATTTGATAACATTTTTTATTTCTTTTGGAAGAACCAAATCTTTCTTAGCAACAATCTTTCCGGCTTCGATGACGTTGACGGTAATGTTATGATCGATAAATGCAAGAATGTCTAAGTCCAGCATATCGGTATTACATTCAACCTTTAAGATATCTTTTTTACCCATTTTATTGCTTTTAGCATTTTTAATAATAGCAACGGTGTTATCTAACTTATCAAGGCCGAGATGATGATAAATTGTCAAACTTTTTCCTGCTTCAATATGATCGAGTACAAAACCTTCTTCAATCTGACCAATATTTAACATGTCTATTTTACCTCCTTATCAAGTTCCAAAAGTGTGGCAATCAAAGCCATTCTGACATAGACACCATACTGTACCTGTTTGAAGTATACAGCTCTTGGATCATCATCCACTTCTACTGAGATTTCATTAACACGTGGGAGGGGATGAAGAATCAGCATGTCTTCTTTAGCGGTTGATAACTTCTGCTTGTTTAAGA
>JAKSSE010000095.1 GCA_024403255.1 Lachnospiraceae bacterium | reverse complement strand
ACTGGGCTTCATCCCTCTGAATGAGCTCTTAACAAGTGAAAAGGCGTGACCAAAGTGATATGATTCCCCTTAAGTAGACAAGGTAAATAGCCAAATCTACTTAAGGGGAACTTTTTCATGTCCAAATATTCTGCAGAATTAAAGATTGCTGCCTGCGAGGATTACTTCTCTGGTAATCTTTCGCATAAAGAAATATGTTATAAATATGGCATCCACTATAATGAGAAGACGTCCGTTTCAATGCTTAATAAATGGATTGCAAGATATCGAGTTCAAGGACGAGATGCTTTTCTTAAAGCCAAAGGTAATAGCTATTACACTTCTCAACAAAAGATGTTAATTGTAAAGGACTACCTTGATGGAAACGGTAGTTTTATAGAAATAGCTGCCAAACATGGAGTCGCATCAGACAACACTGTTAGAGAGTGGGTTTTGTTGTATAATGCCAATAGAGAACTCAAGGATTACAATCCTAAGCGGGAGGTCTATATGGCAGAAGCAAGAAGAAAAACCACTATTGAAGAGCGTAAAGAAATCGTTGAATACTGCTTATCGCATGACAGAGATTATAAAGGCACCGCCAGCTTGTATGATGTCTCATACAGCCAAGTGTATTCATGGGTTAGAAAATATGATGCAGCTGGTGATCATGGACTGTCTGATAAACGTGGCCGTCACAAAACTGATGACGAGGTAGACGAATTAGAGCGTCTTCGAAGAGAAAACAAACGACTTAAGCGTCAGTTAGAAGAAAATGACATGTTGGTACAGCTGTTAAAAAAAGTGAAAGAATTCGAAGGGATGTGAGGCTTGGCAAGCAGCGCTATGAATCAAAGTACATGGCTATCAAATACTTTTATGAAAACAATAGCTGGAGTATTAACTGGATGTGTAAGCATTTATCTGTTTCAAGAGCTGCTTATTATAAATGGTTGCATAGAGAAATACCTATTCAGGAGCAAGAAAATATAGAACTGGCAAATCTTATCAAAGAGTATGATGAGCATTTCAATCATATCTTAGGTTATCGAAGAATGGCCTCCTGGATCAATCATTTCAATCACACGAATTATAGTAAAAAACGTGTTCACAGGATAATGAAGAAGTTAAATATTCATTCTGTTATCAGAAAGAAAAAGAAAAAATATCTATCTTCAGCACCACAAGCTGTAGCTGAAAACATTCTTCAAAGAGATTTCTATGCAACTGTGCCAAATCAAAAATGGGCAACAGATGTAACCGAATTCAAAGTGCCAGGAGAAAAGAAAAAACTATATTTAAGTGCCATTATTGATTTATATGATAGATATCCTGTTGCATACGTGATCAGCTGTAGAAACGATAATAGATTGGTATTTAAAACATTTGATAAAGCTATAACTGCATATCCAGAAGCAAAACCTATCTTTCATAGTGATCGAGGATTTCAATACACTAACAAGATATTTCAAAAAAAACTTATGAAACAGGAAATGCAACCATCGATGTCCAGAGTAGGCCATTGTATTGATAACGGACCAACAGAAGGATTCTGGGGAATCATCAAATCGGAAATGTATGCAATGTATACTATCACAGATGAGGAAACACTTAGGTTCGCGATCAAGGATTATCTTAGGTTTTATACTGAAGAACGTATTCAAGAGCGATACCACAACAAAACGCCTTTGGAGATAAGATCAGAAGCTTTATCAATAGAACAACCAAAGAAATATCCTATACCAGAAAACAAACGCATCAAAAAATACAAAGAAAAATGGTGTGCATAAAAAATGACCATACCTCATCCGAAGTATGGTCATTCACTAACCACCTATTTTAGATATTTAACCTGTCTACTTGACAGGGGGCATATCAAAGCCACGCCTTCCCATCTTTTTTCAATTCTTAAACATTTACTGTTTTATGA
>JAKSSE010000094.1 GCA_024403255.1 Lachnospiraceae bacterium | reverse complement strand
TACTTATGAGGAGATAAAGGCATATGTGGCTGAGCATAATGATGGGATGAAGGTATCGAACCTGTATATTGCTCAAGTGAAAAGGAAGTGTGGCCTAGAGCTTGCAGAAAACTTGCGCGTTGCAACGAGGAGAATGGACTGCTCGCAGGACAATTCGACGACTGCCGCGTCAGACTTGGAACTTGTTCCAAGTCATAATCTGCCTAAATCTGAGGATTCAAGACAGCCGCAGTGTCCTAAGGAGAAGGAAGAGGCTATTATGGAGGCACTTAGATATTTTAAGATGCTAGAGATTTCGTAAGATTTTACTAACGGAAATGAATTTTTTCCATTTGATTTCTGACCTTTAGAAGATAATATGACAGCAGGTTAGATAAATTGTTTGCGTTAGATTACAGTGGAGGTCATAGCATGTGGAAGGTTTTCTTAGTAGATGATGAAGAAATAATACTAAACCAAATAAAACAAACTGTTCCCTGGATGGATAACGGATTTGAGGTTATTGGCATGGAAACAAATCCGGATAGAGCCGTTAGCATGGTGATAGAGTTAAAGCCGGATGTTATTATTTCGGATTTAAGAATGCCACAGCTTGATGGACATACCTTTATGAGAACAGTAAGAGAAGAAGGGCTTGATGTGGAGTTTGTCATGTTAAGTGCCTATGGAACCTTTGAAGACGCCAGAACTTTTTTTCAACAGGAAGGTTTTGACTATTTGTTAAAGCCGCTACAGATTCAGGAGGTTCAGTTGGTTCTTGAAAAGCTGGCCAAGAAGCTTGCAAAAAAGAAGCCGTTCGAAGAAACAAATGATGATGTGACTATTAATCCTGCTTTCTCAGAATTGATTGATTATGTGAAAAAACACTTTGATGAGAAGTTTACGCTTGATCAACTGGCCAAGCAATTTGGATTAAGCGCAGGGTATATCTGTAATCTTTTTGCGAAGACTTATAATACCACACTGACCTGCTTTATTACCAAGGTAAGAATGGAGCATGCTGTTGAGTTAATGAAGGATAAGGACTGTTCACTAAAAAATGTGGCAGTAGAGTGTGGTTATAAGGATTATTTTTATTTCAATAAGGTGTTCAAGGGATATTACGGAGTGGCTCCAAGTCAGTATATGGGAAATCATTAATCAAGTAAATGGGATGGCGGTATGAAGGTAAACAAGCGTTTCAAAAAGCTTAGTTTGATATTGTTTGCTACACTAATCCTGATGATTGCATCGGGATTTCTTTTTGCCATGCTTAAAAAAGAAGATGACTCAGTAAAAATAACAATAGCTGTACCGCAAAGCGAATTTGTTCAAAATTTCGATACAAATTATTACACAGGATGGTTACGTGAAAAGACCGGTTATGAGATAGAGTTTGTAACGATATCTGATGGTTATGAAGAGGAATATCTGCAGACGATGCTATATGCAAAGGAAGGCCGTATAGATATGGTCTTTTTGCCGCACCAAAAGAGCTATATGGACAAGGAAGTATTGCCTTCATTTGCCAAGGAAGGTCTTTTGGAGGATTTGGCTGAATATGCTTCTTTAGGAACCAGAATGAAAGAAATGTTGGATGAAGCAGAATTCATAGAATCATTAAACAACGAATTTGATGGAAGAATATATTTTTTACCGAGTGTTGATGCCGGCAAAAAGCATAATAATATGCAGGTGCTGTGGATTAATATGGGATGGCTTAAGAAACTTTCGCTCAAGGTTCCTGAAACAACAGATGATTTAGAAAAAGTACTTACCGCATTTAAAGATATGGATCCTAATAGAAACGGGATTCAAGATGAAATACCACTAATAACCAATGATACAGATAGTGCATATCAAAGTACTTATTCTTTCCTCACTCACTCTTCCTCCGCGCATCCGGATACAGCCTCTCTCAATACTGCAACCCAACTCGCGCCCCCACTCGACCATCGCGACGCCCT
>JAKSSE010000093.1 GCA_024403255.1 Lachnospiraceae bacterium | reverse complement strand
GCCGCAGTTCAGAAAGCTATCTCAAATGAAAGACTCGTACGAGCAGGATACTACAATATCCTGGACAGGTACGAGTCTGTGCACTTATGCGATTGAACCGCCGTGTACCGGACGGTACGCCAGACTGTCTAACGATTAGCAAAAATGTTATAATTAAATCATAAGATATTGAATCGAGGGGATTGATTATGGCATATATTGTTGGAATAGATAGAAATCAGACAAGGATGGTTACTACATCATTAGATTCGCTTATAGATGAAGATAATTCAGTACGTGTGATCGATGCATATGTTGATTCTCTAGATTTAATTGAATTAGGTTTTGAAGAATACAGCGGAACTAATAGAGGTCAAGCTCCATATCGCCGTTCAGATTTATTAAAGCTCCATATATATGGATATCTTAATAAGATTAGATCCAGTCGTTCTCTGGAAATCGAGTGCAAACGAAATCTTGAACTCATGTGGCTTATCAACGCAATCACACCAGATCATGGAACTATATCTGGATTTGTAAAGAATAATCGAGATGCTTTTCATGCAACCCTTCGAAATTTAACACTTATTCTTAAAGGCTGGGGATTGATTGATGGGAAGCTTATAGCTATTGATGGAACCAAAATACGAGCACAAAACAGTAAACACAACTGCCTTACTAAGAGTGGTTTAGAAAAAAAGATTGCTTATGCGGATGAGCAGATAAACGCATATCTTATGGCACTTGAAAAAGATTCACAGTGTGAGCCAGAGTTTAAGAAAAAACTCGAAGATTACCAAGAATTAAAAAGGCAGTATCTTCAGCAGAAACAAGAATTATCAGATGAAGGGATTGAGCAAAAAAGTCTTACGGATCCTGACTCGCGAAGAATGAAAAATAATGGTTCTTTAGATATCTGCTATAATGTCCAGTCTGTTGTAGATGCCAAGAATCATTTCGTCATAGACATTTCAACTACTAATGATATAAATGACCAAAACCAGCTCTATGTAATGGCAAAAGATTCGACTGATTTGCTGGAATCTGAGGAATGCACTGTTATTGCTGATACAGGATATTATAATGCATCTGAAATAAAGAATTGTTTAGATGATGGTATGACCGTACTGATAAAGAAAGCTAAGGCAAACAATAGTACAAAAAGCAATGAGTTCCGCAAAGATAGATTCAAGTATGATTTAGATAAAGATATTTACACTTGCCCAGCTGGACAACAGTTGAAATTTTTTGAAAACACCTCTAAAAATGGGATGAAATATAGAAAGTATAAATGCAGTGCATGCGGCACCTGTAAATATCGTGATAATTGCACGTCTTCAAAAAATGGACGTACACTCCAAAGATGGGAGCACGAAGCAGTATTAGAAAAAGTTCATGAAGTAACCTGCAGCAATAATGAAACTTACAAACAAAGAAGATGCATTGTTGAGCATCCTTTTGGAACAGTAAAAAGGTCATTGGGGTATAGCTTTTTCCTGCGAAAGAGAATAGAAAATGTAGATGCGGAAGCATCGTCTATGTTTATCGCTTATAACCTTAAGCGATTACTTGCTGTGCTTTCAACACAGGAACTAATAGAAAGATTCAGTTAAAAAGAAAACGATATGCAGAAGGATATCCTCTACATATCGTTGGATTTGTAATACTTGGTAAAATAGGCACCATACAGGCTTCATGTGTTCGGCGAATCATAGTAAAAATGGTTTTGTTAGACAGTCTGAAGCACGGTTCTGTGGGAGGTCGGCTGACTAATTAATAGTTAGCCTCCTACCCGATTTGTGGGTGGTTGGGGCCCACAAAGCGTTGCTTGCCAAATTTGCTCCACTCCGTTCTTTTGTAAAATACTTTTTCTTTTTCGTCTGCTCTTGTTTAGCGGCTTAATGAGCAAGGCCAGAGGATGATTCCTCATTTCGATTCTTGCCCGTGTAATGGTACGGTTCCGGGCAAAACGCCGTGGCATCATTTTGGCAGCACGCTGTTCAGACAGGCGTTTTCCATGATGCCAA
>JAKSSE010000092.1 GCA_024403255.1 Lachnospiraceae bacterium | reverse complement strand
GCAAGAAACAAACATGGATTATTGTTTTTAAAAGAAAAATAAAGGATTTGACTTTGAAAACTGTGTTTGCTTGTCTTTTCCTATAATAATGGTTATAATAAAATTTGGCCTTGTGGGCAGGTAATATGATGATTTTAAGCACGCCGGGTGATAGAAAGGTATGGATATAAAATGATAAAGGTCGGAATTATCGGAGCTACAGGATATGCAGGTGCAGAGCTTGTCAGAATTTTGATGGGACATAAAGAAGCACAGATTGTTTGGTATGGCTCCAGAAGTTATATTGATAAGAAATATTATGAAGTTTATCAGAACATGTTTCAGATTGTAGAAGATATCTGCAAAGATGACAATCTTGAGGAACTTGCAGCTCAGGTAGATGTCATTTTTACGGCAACACCTCAGGGCTATCTGGCAGGCATTTTGACAGAGGAAATTTTGCAGAAGGTAAAAATAGTGGACCTCTCTGCGGACTATAGAATTAAAGATGTAGCTACCTATGAGAAATGGTATGGAATTGAGCATAAATCTCCACAGTTTATTGAAGAAGCTGTATATGGTCTTTGCGAGATCAACAGAGGAAAAGTAAATGCAGATACAAGACTCATTGCTAATCCCGGATGTTATACAACCTGTTCTATTTTGACAGCTTATCCCCTTGTAAAAGAGGGAATGATTGATGTAGATACATTAATTGTGGACGCTAAGTCAGGTACTTCAGGTGCAGGACGTGGTGCGAAAGTGCCAAATCTTTTCTGCGAAGTAAATGAGAATATTAAGGCATATGGTGTTGCAAGCCATCGCCATACTCCTGAAATCGAAGAGCAACTTGGATATGCAGGAAATTGTCAGGTAACCATCAACTTTACCCCTCATTTGGTTCCAATGAACAGAGGTATTCTTGCTACCGAGTATGCAAAATTAAATAAGAAAGCAGATGGCACACTTCCTACTTATGAAGAAGTGAAAGCTGTTTATGACAAGTATTATGCGAATGAGAAGTTTGTGCGTGTGCTTGAAAAGGGTGTTTGCCCTGAAACAAAATGGGTTGAGGGCAGCAACTACGTTGACATTAACTTTGTGATTGATGAAAGGACCGGCCGTGTTATCATGATGGGCGCTCTTGATAACCTTGTGAAGGGTGCTGCAGGACAGGCTGTACAGAATATGAACCTTTTGTTTGGCCTAAAAGAGAGTGAAGGCCTTGAATTGGTTCCTTGTTTCCCATAAGAGGAAGGTTGAGAATGGATAAAAAGTATACGATTCGTGCTATGACAATCGATGACTATGAAGGTCTTTATGATTTATGGATGACCATTCGTGGATTTGGAATTAGAAGTATAGATGACTCAAAAATTGGTGTGGAGCGATTCCTCAAAAGAAACCCAACCACCAGTGTTGTGGCTATATCAGAAGATGGTCAGGTGGTTGGCGGTATTCTGTGTGGTCATGACGGCAGAAGAGGTTGCTTGTATCATGTTTGCGTTAGAGAAGACTACAGACTTCTTGGAATCGGAAAAGAAATGGTTGTCTTTTGCATGAATGCTTTAAAAGAAGAAAATATCAATAAAGTAAGTTTAATTGCGTTTACGGCGAATGATATCGGGAATGCATTCTGGAAATGTATCGGTTGGACCAAACGTGAAGATCTAAATTACTATGACTTTACTTTGAATGAAGAAAATATTACTGCTTTCAACAAGTAGAGTGAATTAAGAAGTATATATTACCTAAGATAATAAATGGTATGAGGAGATAAAAAGATGGAAAAAGATATGCAGGAAGTACTGAAAAAAGCAGAGGTCCTGATTGAAGCTCTGCCTTATATTCAGAAGTTTAACCGTAAAATCATCGTTGTAAAGTACGGCGGAAGTGCTATGAGCAACGAAGAACTTCAGAAAAATGTAATTAAAGACGTAACACTTTTAAAATTAGTAGGTTTCAAACCAATTATTGTACATGGTGGCGGAAAAGAAATCAGCCGTTGGGTTGGTAAAGTCGGAAAAGAGGCTGAGTTTGTTAACGGCCTTCGTGTAACAGATGCAGA
>JAKSSE010000091.1 GCA_024403255.1 Lachnospiraceae bacterium | reverse complement strand
CCTTGCTCTTTTCTTTTATCATGGAGGTATCGGTCTGACGTAACCTGGGATTGGGACATCACGCCCGTAGACAAATATGTCAGCCAGCCTCCATCGTTTAGAGCTCGATTCAGCAAGTTGGGACATCGCTCCCGTTTCACGATTGAATATGTGCGTACCTTGGAAAGAGCTGGATAACCGCATATTACACAACAGAAAGAAGGGATAAAATGCTCGCTATTGGAATCGATATCTCAAAATCTAAAAGCGCTGTTGCAATCTTGAATCAAGATGGAACAGTCCACACAAAACCTTTCGAATTCCACCACACAAAACCGGAAATGGATGCACTCATAAAGTATATCAAGAACCAGCACGAACAGGTAACTATCTTGATGGAAAACACAGGACACTATCACTATCCCGTACTAAAAGCTTTTCAAGATGCCGAATTTCCTGTTTGCCTAATCAATGCATACCAAATGAAAAAGTACGGTGATTTAGAGCTTCGCAAAGCAAAAACAGATAAAAAGGATGCTTTAAGAATTGCTCGGTATGCGTTGGAAAAGGGATATTCTCTGGTTCCTTATACTTCAATGAACCAAAAGTATGAAGATCTCCGTTTTCTCTCAAGGCAATATAGTCAGCGAATGGGAACGCTAACAACAAACAAGGTCTTTCTCATCAATCTTTTGGACGAGACCATGCCTGGCATAACGAAATTTTTACCACTGGCAACCAGAGATCCTGAAACAAGTCTCACAATGCTATTTATAAAGCGCTTTAAGTCCTATGACTGTATCAAAAAGATGGGAAAAACTCGTTTTTTGGATGCTTACGACAAACTTTCTAAAAAGGCTCGAAACCGTCGTGCGTATAGCTATGGTCTTGCCATCTATGAATTAGCTATAAACAGTATTACCACTCGCGGAGAGAATGAATACACTCTAACCACACAAGAGCAGTGTGTTGATCTTGTATGTGCTTCTCAAAAAGCTGCTGACGCCATCATTCTTCAAATGACTACACTTGCAGAAACACTGCCAGAGTATGCAGTACTGCGCTCTATGCGTGGCGTTGGTGATCGACTCGGTCCGCTTATTCTAGCGGAAATCGGAGATATCCGCCGTTTCCACAGCGGTAAAGCACTGAATGCTTATGCTGGAAATGATGCTCCTCCGTATCAGTCTGGAACGTTTGAGAGCCACAATCGACACATATCAAAACGTGGGAATGCGGCTCTCAGAAAATACTGCTTCGAGGTCATGCAGGCGCTCAAACTTACAAGACCTCAAGATGATCCTGTTTACCTATTTCTTCTCAAAAAGGAGCAGGAAGGGAAACCATACAACGTAGCCAAGATGGCTGGCGTAAACAAGTTTCTCAGAATCTACTATGCACGAGCGATGGAAGCGCTCAAGCAACAATAAATCTTAGTCTCATTATACAAGGCTTTCTGAAATCCACAACCCTGTGGGTTTGGTTTTTGTACCTTTTTTTAGGAATACAATGCCAAAACTTTTTTATTTTTTACTTGACTAATACATTAGCAAGATTTGTGCGATTATGACATCTCGATAGTTCTATATACTTTCTCAGACCATTCCCATATATCCGCACAATCATTTTCTACATATATAATTCGTTCTTTCAAATCGTCTGGAATGTAACATTCAACTTTACTTTTTTCATCTGATGGAACAACGATTTTAAATACCCAATCAGAAAGTATTATTTCATCTTTTACTTTCATTGGCAAAACCCCGTCAAATATCCTCTTGGGATGCTTTGCTAATTCATCATATCTAAAGAAAAATCTTATGCCTGGGTTAAAATTAACGCTTAAGTCTTCATCGTCTGGAAATCTTCCCAATGCCCGTTCCATAACTAGTCTATCTCCAGCCTGGCAATTCCCCCAAGAAAACATAATATATTCAAAGTAATCTGCTGGATCATTAGCCGCATTTCTACTTTCACTCATTAATTGTTGAACAGGCACACGCCTTGCCTTTATTGCTGACAACAATTTCCCACATTCGAATATTTTAATAGCATTCTCAACTTCTAATTTGTTTAATTCCGAAAACTGAAAGTTTCATGTCCTCAGCAAATTGGAATTAT
>JAKSSE010000090.1 GCA_024403255.1 Lachnospiraceae bacterium | reverse complement strand
CTCAGACAAAAAGGTGCATTATTTGTAGAATATGCCCTCATATTTGCGTTAATAGCTATCGTAGGCACAGTATTTTTGTCTGACAACGGTATTTCAAAATCTGTAACAGGTATCTTTTCCTCTGCGTCTGATACTTTAGATAAAGCTGGTTCTGCTAAACAAGAAGCTAGATACGGCCGCGGCGAAGGCTTGAGAATATCCTGGCTTGAAAGCGACAAAGTACGGGAACAGCTTGCCAAGGCAGACAGTACCTATCCTACCCTAGAGAGCAGTAATACTTATGAATCTGATGCTAAATATGCTTTTCTTGACTCTATTGCAAAAGAGCTTGGCGTAAACAGCAACCAGGTTACTTATACCTATGCTAACAATGCCAGTGGCGGTATCCTGATGTATTCCCTGCACGAAGAAGGTCCTATCAATGTATCAGAGAGCAAACCGATCCAGACAACCATAGTCAGATACAATCCTGACGGCTCTGTGAATAAGATTGAGTCAGACATAGCAACCTATCAGGGTTTCAAAAAAGTACAGAAAGATAACTGTCCTACACATCTGGAAAACAATGCCGGTTTCTGGAACCAGGATAAAAAAGAAATTATGTATCAGCAACAAAAATAAAGCACTGGAATTCCAGTGCTTTTTTATTTATAGGGTGAAACAGCCAAGCAAAGTTTAACAAATTTCACCCTAACTTTTGTATATCCTATTGATAATTAGGGTGAATCCTGATATAATTATATCAATTAATTCACCCTAAAAGGAGAATTGTAAATCATGAATGATTTTGAAAAGATACAAAACCTTCTCAAAGAAAAGGCTGACCTGCAAGCTCAGATAAATATAAGTTCCTTTGACGGAAGCATTGAGATAAAAACCGTAAAAAACGAAAAATACATTTACGTCAGGAAAAAAGTTGGGCCAAGAAATAAATCAACCTATATAAGCAAGTATAGTGAAGATCTGTATGCTCTGGCTATCAATCAGTCACAACAAATAAGAACCCTGAAGAAAAAGCTGAGACTAGTACAAAAAGAACTGGCTATCCTAGGATATGAAGAAAATGAACTTTCACCCAGGGTTCGACTTAACATTGACTTTACCAGAGCCAACGTTAAAAACCTAATATACGATCAGGCTGTATTAGAAGGAGTATCCACAACGTTCCCGCAAACTGAGACCATACTTGAGAACGGCGAGGTAAACGGAGTCAAGGCTACCGACGTACAAAAAATTCTTAATTTAAAGCGTGCATGGGAATTTATTGTCGACCCTGATGTTGTAGCCTCTAACTGTGATTATTACCTTCTCAGCCACATAGCCAGAATTGTTAACGAAGGATTTTTCGATAATGGCGGGGCAATTAGAGGAGTACCAGTCACAATAGGAGGTTCTGCATACGTACCACCTATCCCTCTTGAACTAGATGTCAAGTTAAAAATCAGCAATATTATCAACAGCGATATATCTCCGATCGATATTGCCATAGAGCTAGCTTTATATTGCATGAAAACACAAATTTTCCTAGACGGAAATAAGAGGGCATCCATTATCTTTGCAAACCACTATACTATTAAGAACGGTCTTGGATTATTGGTAGTTCCCGAAAAAATTGTAGGCGAATTCAAACAGCTTCTTGTTTCTTACTATGAAGGTAAAGATGAAGAAGCAATCAAGACGTTTATGAAGGATAAATGTTGGAGAAAATTTTAGAAGGTAGTATTTAAATGTTAGCATTTATTGCATTATTTTTATTCGGGCTTGCCCTGCTTGTAGCAACCATATGGTATTTCAAAGATGTAATTAGAGAAATATTTAATATCGGTGAGCGCAAAAAATCTTCTTCTGAGCAAGAAGATACTATCAAAGATGCTGAATATAGACCTGTAAAAGATGATACGATACCAAAATCTAAGCCGGAACCTGGTAATCCTAAAATGGATGAAACTGTTAGCGATGCCAGGACCACTGACGATAAAGCTAGATATACTCCTGGCAGTTATGAAAAAGTTGAGCTACACTTATCTAGTGGCGTAGATTATATTGAATATATATATTATGATGAAAACGACAATCTTATCGATTCGGCCAAAGCAGTAAAATGTAAGATCCGTGAGTGCTCTGCAGACGGAACTGTTCTCCGCGAGCTGTGGGGAAAACCATATAAGAACCATATAACTGAACATATCAAAGATAT
>JAKSSE010000009.1 GCA_024403255.1 Lachnospiraceae bacterium | reverse complement strand
CCATCAATAATAGTAGCCAGTACCTTTGCCTTGGATACATCAATAGCTGTACATTCAAGGAAATCTTTATCTAAAACAGTAAAGTTAGCAAGTTTACCTGGGGTAATACTTCCCATTCTGTTCTCTTCATGTAGTGCATATGCAACATTGGTTGTAACAGCTTCAAGACTCTGCTTACGGTCTATAGCTTCTTTTTCATTACGTGTTGTCTCCCTACCAAGGTTATTTTCTGTAGTCCATCTGTTTTGCGCAACAAATGAGGCTAACGGAATATCTATATCTGGAGAAATTGGGTAGTCTGAATGGAATACGACCTTAGCACCTTTTTCAAAAAAGGATTTTATTGGATATGTATTATCATACCTATCTTTTCCAATATAGTCACTTATATATGTTTCCGAAGGAAAGGCAGGAGTCCAAAGAGGTGCAACCGCAGCAATAGAATTTGTATCTGCCATTTTTTGTATATCTTCTGATGATACTAGTTCAAGGTGTGACAAGATATTTCTCTGATCGTTATCGCCTGTAATTTTTTGAGATTCCTCAATACAATCAAGCATAAATCTGCTTGCCCCATCTCCAATAGAATGTACCTGCAGAGATAATCCATTTTTCTGAGATTCAACAAGGAGATCGACCATTTTTTCCTTGTCATTAAAACGCTGTACACCCTTGTATCCAGGAGTGTCACTGTAATCATCCAAAACCCATGATGTATGAGCTTCGGTTACGCCATCAAGGAAAACCTTAAATCCGATTATCTTAAAGTATTCCCCGTTTAGTTCTTTTGATAGTTTTACCGCCTCTTGTACTTTCCCAGCTGGATCAGGCAGATTATCTTCTGCCAACAGATAGCCATATGTTCTAATCTGCAGCTTACCTTCATCTTGAAGTTCCTTATATGCTTGTATTGCCAATTCAGATAAGATGTCTACCCCAGCATCACCTACTGTAGTTATGCCCTCACTTAACGCTATATTCTGCCACTCTAAAAGATATTCTTTTATATCTGAAAGTGAAGCCGGTAATTTCTTGAGAAGATCTATGGCTGGTTCTTCACATACATATCCATTTGGATGACCATTCTCGTCTACATGAATACGATCTGTTCCATACTCTTTTACTGCTTCATCATCAAAACCAAACACTTCCATTGCCTTTGTGTTTAGTAAAGAGGAATGTCCACCGTCGGTGTTCATTATAAGCGGCTTGTCCATAATGATATTATCTAGATATGTATGATCAATAGGTGTGCCGTCTTCTATCCAGCCTGCAGCTACATAGACTTCAGCATCTGGATTATCTTTAATAAACTTTTTAATCACCTTCTCATATTTTTTATAATCTGTTGCGCCTACCTGGAACAGGTCCACCTGTCCGATAGCACGCTGTCCTGCTAACATTCCATGAGCATGAGGCTCCATAAAGCCCGGATAAACTGACTTGCCCTTATAATTTAAAACGGTGGCAGATTCAGATACTGTGCTACGCACTTCCGCTTCAGTTCCCACAGAAACAATATAACCATCTCGAATCGCAACAGCTTCTGCTTTTGGCATACTATCATCCATAGTAATAATATTTCCAAGAATAATTTTTTCATTTGAACTACTAACAGCTAGATTCTCTTGCGACCCACATGCCGTTAGTATCAACGTTGGGATAATCAGAATTGTTGTTAATACAGTTCTTAGCGGTTTGATTTTCAATTTTCCATCTCCTTATTTATAGATACTTAATTTTGCACCGATACTTAAGACAAAAGAACCGGCCCCAAAGTATCAATTTTAAGATTTACTTATTTATCTCAACAATTCCGCCCTTTTTAAGTGTAATCTTTCTATCATGAAACTCAACAAGTCTCTTACGGTGACCTACACTGATGATCACTGCATCTCCAAGGCGTTCTTTTAAATAACGGTATGCATTTTCTTCATTTTCTTCATCCAAAGAAGAAGTTGATTCATCAAGGAAGATAATGTCTGGTTTCATAAGGAAAATTCGCAAAAACTGAAGTCTTTGCTGTTCTCCTAACGATAAGATTCTACTCCAATCATCTACATCATTAAGTCTATCCTTAAGACCATCTATTCCTACTCGCTCCATCATCTCGATGATTTCAGGTGAAATCTCTTCAGGAACTTCCTGTGGGTAGTATATAGCGCTAATCAAGGTTCCAAGTGGAAGGTATGGTCTTTGTGGCAAGAAAAGTGTTTTCCACTCTTCTGGCTTTTGCATTTCACCTTCACCATATGGCCAGATTCCAGCTAAAAGTCTAAGAAGTGTACTTTTTCCACATCCACTTTCTCCTGCAATTAAAAGGGACTCTCCTTTTTTGAGGTTAAAGTTAAAATCAGGAAGAATAACTCTGTCACCAGGAAGAACTACATTGATATTTTTAAATGTAACCTCTTCATTGTTTGAAGGTACTTCATTAAATTTCTGAGGCAATCCCTCTACTTCTTCTATATGGTCTATAAAACCACCAAGACGCTGCACAGTAGCAATCAAATCGGATATAGAATCAAAATTTGTAACAATATATGATAATGCATCCTGCACATTACCAAACGCTGATGTTACTTCCATAAATCCGCCAAGAGCCATTGCACCAGCAAATAGTTGTGGCGCAGCCATTATCATAGGGAAAATGATAGCTAACTGTCCGTAACCATTCATATAGTAATTAAGCCCCAAGTACTGTCTCATCAATGCACGATAGTTATTTATTACAAAAGAAAAAGCATCCTTGAAGTTTTTTATCTCTGGCTTTTCACCATTATAAAACGCAATACTTTCAGCATTTTCTCTTACACGAATCATGCTAAAACGGAAATCTGCTTCAACTTTTTCCTGAATGAAATTTAAGCGAACAAGCTTCTTTCCAACTACAGTAACAAGAATGGTTCCTAAAATAGAATAGAATAAAGAAGCATAAACCATATAGCCAGGTATATGCATAGCTTTTCCAAATAAAGAAAAATCCAATACACCTGATAAATTCCACAAAACAGAGATAAAAGCAATTAATGTAACAAGCTGATTGATTAAATCTATACCAATAGTCATTACATATGAAATAAAGTTACCAATATCTGTTGCTATACGCTGATCAGGGTTATCAAGATCTGAATCAAGTACCTTCATACGATAATAAACCTGATTGTTCATCCATCTATCAAGATATTTGTCTGTCATCCAGGTACGCCATTTAATAGTCAGTAATTGGCGCAGATAGAACACATAAACAGCTATTATAATATACGCAAACGCCATAATAGCGAACTTGCCTATAACCCTATAAAAACTATCGTATAATCCATCCTGCATCAGGGTATAAAAATCGTTATACCAATGTGTTATCTGCACGGATAAGTACACCATAGAAAGGTTCATACCAATAATGGCTATTAGCAAAAGCCAAGCAGAAACTTTCTCCTCTGACTGCCAATAAACCTTCGCCAGTTTCCAACCAATCCTAAGTATTTCTCTAGCGGATAATTTCTTTTCAGAAACTTTTATCTTTTCCAATTTTAAACCTCTAAGTTAATATTTGTTCCTTTTTCGCATAAATATTAAGCAAAAAAATATAGCCGTTATTATACCCAGAATTACTCCTGCTGGATAATAAATATCATAAGACATATTTATTTTATTCCATAATAGCCCAAGACATTCAGGGGCTACGATAAAATATGTCACATTACTAAAATTTCGGTGCTCTATTATTTTTGATACAAAAATATTCTATTGATTATCCTGGGGTCTTTTGCCTGTTCTTCCAAACATAATAGGACTTCCCCCAGCAACCATCTCAAGCTCATCATCTGTTAATTCCATTCCTGCCTGTGCAATGATGTCTTTCTTTTCTTCAGCAGTCTCTACTGCATCCACTTTGTCTTTTAATTTACCTGTTAATTTCATAGTAACTACCTTCTTTCTCAAACTAGCATCATATCATCGTTACGACCACCGGATTTTTTATAAACCATATTTGTTGGATTTGGTGTGGTTCCTGTATATAATAAATCGTTCGCCTGAGCGTTAACCGAATTATCCATTACAGTATTCTTAACTGGCGACTTTTTCTTTCCCCAAAAAACTCCGCCTGTAACATCTGCAAGTTCATTATCCTCTAACTCAACAGCTTGTATCTTATCTTTATCCTTTAATTTGTCTTTTGAATTCATAGGTTAGCCCTCCATTGATTTGTTTATGTATCTATAAATTTATACGAACCGTTTCATTAAGTGGCTAATAATATTTTACAGAAATTTCATCCTGCCCTCAATGAAAATCTCTGAAAAAGGAACATCGAAATCCGAATATCGATGTTCCTTCTTTTTTGGTAGGATTTCAACTTTTTAATGAGACCTGAACCCCGTCCCCAAAGAGGCATTACGAATCTAACAAATATTCGTAGATAAATATATTCTTAATCGCCTTAAATGGACCAAATACAATTAATATATCATTATCAAGAATCTCTGTATCTTTTGTAATATCAACAGATTCATTATCACGTTTTAATGCCATTACGTTGATATCAAATTTTTCTTTTAATCTGCTATTTTCCAAAGACTTCCCTGAAAGAAATTCAGGAAGTTTCTCAATTTTTACTTCAACCAAAGAATTGAGTCCATAGTTATCAATAAGATCTATCTCATTGAAGCTCTTCTTATGCTCGCTTCTATATTTTTCTTCTATCTCTTCTCTTTCTTTCAAGATTGAAAACACATCTTTGACTACATGATAGTCACCATATACAAGGAGCTTATCGTTCTTTTGAACACGGGTATTTCTTGAGATCTCGATATTTTTTTTGTCTCTCATAATCGAAAGAATATTTATCCCGTATGTGTTTTTTATTTTGCTTTCATGAATAGTTTTGTTATATAAAATCTCTGGAATCCAATGAATGTATATTTCAACAACTTCCTTACCAGCAAAGTGTTCAACTATCGTCATAAAATTATCTTTATTGTTCTTTTGGATTCGGTCATCTATAATGCGCTGAATAAAATCAGAATATTTTTTCTTCACAAAAGGAATCTGAGAAATTGCAACAACGCCAGCGAATAACCCAATAGACACTGCCGCAAATACATACGCATCCTGAGCCTCCTGCTTATTAAATGAAGCAAATATATTTACTATCAAAGAAACTATGATTACAGAAAAGATATTACCTGTAATCATGCATATGAGGGCGATTTTTCTTCTGATTTTTGATGTGGCAATTGATTCACTTTCTCCTGTTGTATATCCACAGTTTGTAAAAAGCGAAATACCCTGAAAATTTGCAATATCAGCAGGTACTCCAGAAATACGAAGCACAATCGAAAAGATATTAATTAAGACCATGTAAATGACCAAAATAACAAGAATAAATACAACAGATAATTGAAAGTTCAAATTATAATCCCCCAAGCATTTTTTATTATTTTACCATGTTTTTTATAATTTAGAAAAAATAGGTGGTCCAAAGACCACCTAACAATGTATTTCTTTTGATTATGGAACATATAATCTATGTATATTTACAATTACCCCATCTTCTACAGTAATCATACCATCGTAGCTTGTCAGTGGATACTGTTCAACAATCTCTTTTAAAGCATTAACAGCATCAGCACCTTCGTACTCTTTATCCTCGGTTGGATCATAACTGTCAGTAAGTTTTACATTCTCACTAACCTCAAGACTTGCTATTCCCTGACGCGTATAACTTCTATCCAAATCCATACCCGCATATACATAGCAGTTAGATTCATCAACAGCTATTAAGGCGCTGCCACCATACTCAACTCCGCCATTTACCTCTATTAATCCTAAGTCATTCTTATTAATTGAATTTACAAGGAACAACTGACCTTTTATAAATAAAACGTCACCTACAGCCATGCTGTTGATATCGACTATATCATAGGTATCTTCTGTATATATTTCTGCCCTTATTACGGCCCTGTCCTCTTCCTCAGATATTCCGCTTTGGTCTATATATACGTAATAGCTTCCATTCTCAATGTTATCTACATCAACAACGTATGGATTTGGAGTAATAAGCTTTCCATCGATTTTGTCATATGTAATATCACCAACAGTAAGTTTGCCTGGTTCCATTACAAAGTTCTCTGTATTATCACCAAAATGTATCTCTGTTTCATTCCATGTGAAAGGCACTATATCCTGTGCATAACACATACCTGTTCCATCGCCATTAAACTGATATCCAGTAGTGTACGTTACCTCAAAACCGTCTATTTCTTCTGTACTGGTCATACAATAAAAGCCTTCAAAATCCTGAAGTCCAAATGCTGTATCTTCAGTTGTTTCTCCGCATCCAGTACACATCCCCATAACCATGGTCACTGCCGCTATAGCAAAAGCTACTTTGTATTTATTCATATCCCTTTTCCTTTCTTAACCCAAATCATTAACAGAAACAAAACCATACGCCGTTTCAGCAGCATAAACCGCTCTTAGTATCGCCTCTGCCATAACATCCGCCGCTAAAGTTCCAACCATATCCATATCTGCTGCAACCTCTCCAACTGACATTGCAAATATGCTGTCTCCATCCGCCGAAGTATGTACTGGGCGAATTGCTCTGGCATACCCATTATGTGTCATAGCTGCTATTTTATTTAACTTGGATTTTTCAAACTTAGCATTAGTTATGATAATTCCTATTGTCGTATTGCCTGTAAACTTATTCTCTACAACATCGTAATTTTTGTACATTTCATCAGTAGATGATCTAAGACCAGTCTTACTTTCATCAAGAAGCCCTGCTATTTGTTTCCCATTTTTCCAGTCATATATATCACCTAGTGCGTTTACCGCAACTATTGCTCCAACCTTCAAATCACCAATTTCCACTGCATAGCTTCCTATTCCTGACTTCATGCAGAAATCCATACCGTAAAATTTGCCAACTGTTGCTCCAGTACCAGCGCCATAATTTCCATCTTTATAATTTCCACCATTTAATGCATTCTTGCAGGCTTCGTAACCCATTTTTTTATCAGGTCTTATAAATGTATCACCTACAGTAAGGTCAAATAAACTTGCCTGACAAACAAGTGGGACCTTAGTTACACCAACATCAAAGCCTATATCATTTTCCTCAAGGCACTGCATAACACCACCTGCAGCATCTAGCCCAAAAGCACTACCACCAGCTAATGTGACCGCATGTATAAACTGTGCACTCGCTTCAGCTTTTAAAAGTTCAGATTCTCTTGATGCAGGACCTCCTCCGCGTACATTAAGGCCTGCCGGTGCTCCTTTTTCACATAAAATAACAGTACAGCCTGTACCCGCATCCTTATTTTCTGCCTGACCGATTTTTATATTTTCTATTTCAGTAATTGATATTTCTTTCATAATGAGTCTACCCCCGTATTTAATTGTTAATTATATCATAAAAGCCACACCATAAGGTGTGGCTTTACTAAAACTTCTTTGCTAACAAATAGGATTTCCCATACATCTCATTGCAAGCTTTTTCCCAACACTACTCAATGTTGATTCATGTACGAAAAAACTTCCAATAGGCCCTTTTCTTCGGAGATAGTCTTCCGCTTCTGAAACAGCAATTGCCTGCATAACTTTTCCATCTGAATAAAACATAATTTGTTCAGCAAGCAAGTCAATCTTCTTTGTCCTTCGCATAAAGTATACCTCCTTTCATGTTCCTGATTTCAATAATTCTTATTAAATCACACAATTCCTAACTATTTCTATAATCTAAGTTAATAAAACTCATCCTCCATATCCATAGCACGGCGAATAACCGAAGTTGAATATCCTTTGCTGGCAAGGTACCTAAAGTGCTTTTGCTTTTCTGTATAGTCAGCTTCAGGATCAAAGTGGCGTTTTCTAAGTAAATCTTTTAAAAGTTCCACTTCGTCTACTTCATATTCTTCTTCGATTGCAATATCGATTAAATCCTTATCTATTCCTTTTTGAGAAAGGTCCTGTTTTAATCTGATACGGCTTTTGTTATGGCATGATAATCTGACAAAATCACGAGCAAACCGTTCATCATCTATGTAATGATAGCTTTTAGCATATTCTATGGCTTCATCAATTACATCCATCTCATAGCCGCCCTCTTTAAGTTTATCCCGAAGCTGCTTTTCAGACTTTTGAGAACGCTCTAAAAGATGTAGAACACGCTTTTTTGCTCTGGTTTTATCTTTGGACTTTTCGTATCCTGGACCGTATTTGGGATTACTCATCCTCGGCTACATCCTCGTCAGGAAGATCTGCATATTCACCAAGCTTATAGTGACGGCGAACCTTATCTTCGACTTCATTCATGATCTCTGGATGCTCTGCAAGATATGATTTTGCATTTTCGCGACCCTGTCCAATCTTCTCTCCATTATATGCGAACCATGCACCAGATTTTTCAATAATATCAAGACCTACTGCTACATCAAGGACGTCGCCCTCTTTAGAGATACCCTTGCCAAACATGATATCAAATTCAGCCTCTTTAAATGGAGGTGCAACCTTATTCTTAACAACCTTGATACGAGTACGGTTACCCATAACCTCGCCCTGCTGCTTAATTGCCTCAATACGTCTGACATCCATACGAACTGATGCATAGAACTTAAGTGCACGACCACCTGTGGTAGTTTCTGGATTACCAAACATGATACCAATCTTTTCACGAAGCTGATTGATAAAGATAACAATACAGTTTGATTTAGCTATAACAGCTGTAAGCTTACGAAGAGCCTGGCTCATAAGTCTTGCCTGAAGGCCCACATGTGAATCACCCATATCTCCATCTATTTCAGCCTTTGGAACAAGAGCTGCAACAGAGTCTACGATTACTATATCCATAGCGCCTGAGCGAACCATAGTCTCACAAATTTCAAGTGCCTGCTCACCACTATCAGGCTGAGAAATATAGAGGTTATCAATATCAACGCCTATATTCTTAGCGTATACAGGATCAAGTGCGTGCTCAGCATCAATAAATCCTGCTATACCGCCGCTCTTTTGAACCTCTGCTACTGCATGAAGTGCGATTGTTGTCTTACCTGAAGATTCTGGACCATACACTTCTATAATTCTACCCTTTGGAAGTCCACCAATACCAAGTGCTATATCAAGACTCATAGAACCTGAAGGAACAGAGTCGACTTTCATTGCCTCATTTCCTTCGCCCAATTTCATAACTGAGCCCTTACCATACTGCTTTTCAATCTGTGCAATTGCCGCATCTAAAGCGCGAAGCTTATCTTCATTACTTGCCATAATTAATTCTCCTTCCGAACAATTGTTCGTTTCTGTTTGCATAATAATACAGCTAAAATTTCTTGTCAACAAATTAATGGGAAAAAAATTAAGATTAAAAAAAGATGGTACCTAAGTACCATCTTCAATATAACCTTATTTAATTGTAATTGCAATACCTATTATCTGTTAGTAACGAAACTAACAAGTTCTTCTTTTGATACGGCACCAACTATTTTATCAACAAAGATGCCTTTATCCATCAAAATAAAACAAGGTATGCTCATAATGCCATACTTTAATGCAAGCGCTGGATTCTCATCTACATTGCAATCACAAACCTTAAGTTTGCCTGCATACTCTTCAGAGATTTCATCAATAAGTGGCTTCATCATCTGGCATGGACCACACCAGTCTGCATTAAAATCAATAAGTACAGGAAGCTGTTCGGCTAAAACTTCCTGCTCGAAGTTTTCTGTAGTAAGTTTAACTAATGCCATAATTACTTATTCTTTCTATATTCGGCCCAAAAATCACTACCCCAGTCTCCTTTTTTCGACTGGACTTTCTCATTTTTCTTAATTGCCTGCTCCTGCTTCTTTTGTTTAACCCTGTCAGAGCCCTCTATATCATCAAAACTGGTTCCAATATAGTTTGATGTATGCATACTCATATCAGCATAAACAAACGAAAAGACACCGCCCAAAATAACACCAGCACAAACAAATGCTACGATTTTAGGAATGCTTTCAACTTTTCTAAAATACAAAATAGCAAAAACAATTAATCCTACCCATATTGGCATGAGAATTAAAAACCTGTTCATAGAAAGCCTCCTTTTGTTACATTATATACCCATAAAAATATTTTTCAAATATGATATTATTACTATTATTTATATCGGAGAAAAAATGAAAATTAAAATATCAGATGACTTTAATTTAGAAAAAATAATATATAGCGGACAATGTTTTAGGCCATACTACTATGATGGCATCGGCCGTTTCACTTTTCAAAACCATATCTTATATGTGGAATTTTTAGGCGATTGTACCTATGATTTTTCATGTTCAAAAGAAGAATTTGAAAGCATCTGGTCTTCGTACTTTGATTTAGACCGAGACTATGCCTCTATAAGAAAAAAAGCCAAAGATATATTTCTAAAGAATGCAGCCTCTTTTTCTCAGGGGATACGAATTCTTAAACAGGATAAATTTGAAACCCTAATATCCTTTATTATTTCACAGCGTAAAAGCATCCCTGCGATAAGAGGTTCCGTCGAAAAACTCTGCGAAATGTACGGAGAAAAAACCACCGTAGGCGAAGACTCCTTCTACGCATTTCCAACACCAGAAGCTTTAGCAAAAGCATCTGATTCAGACCTTGCTTCCTGCGGTCTTGGGTACCGCGTGCCTTATATTTTAGATGCCTCTATTAAGGTTGCAAGCGGCGAATACAACCTCGAAGCTCTTGATAATCTATCCGATGATGAGCTTTTTTCCGCCCTAAAAGAAATAAAAGGAGTCGGCGATAAAGTTGCAAACTGTGTAATGCTCTTTGCCTATGCCAGAACATCACGCGCTCCAGTCGACACCTGGATCCAAAAAATCATGGACACCTACTATTCAGGCAATAATCCCTTCCCTCAATACAAAGATGCCGCAGGCATCATGCAACAGTACGCCTTCTACTATATCCAAAACCATAAAATCTAGCCCCTACTCCACTGATTAAAACTCATTTCAGAATCCGGAAATTAATAAAACATATAGCCAGGCCGGAAAATAACGCATAATAAAAGCCTAGTATATGCTTGCTCTCGGCTGCGTTCCAAGCAGTCCGAGGGGAAGTCATATACTAGGCTTTATTAAATGACTAAAAAACCCGGCCGTCCTGAATTACTGAATAGGATTTCCGAATTCTGAAAGGATAAGGCCTTTGTTGCGGTCTTCTGTCATGCCGACAGACCATGCATTGACGAAAAGTAAAAGTGGATTGCCTTTGAAATCCTGGATTTTCTTCATGTCTGAAGTTCCCTGGATATTTTCTGGCTTAAACTCTTCTTTGTTTACAATCCAGCGGAGATGTTCATATGGAAGTGTCTCCATACGAATTTCTACATTGTATTCATTCTCAAGTCTGTATTTCAAAACTTCAAACTGAAGGACACCAACGGCTCCGACAATGATTTCTTCCATACCGGTTGAAAGTTCCTGGAAAATCTGAATGGCACCTTCCTGAGCGATCTGAGTTATTCCTTTAACAAACTGCTTACGCTTCATTGTATCCACCTGACGGACACGAGCAAAATGTTCTGGTGCGAAGGTAGGGATACCTGCATACTGGAACTTTTTGCCTGGGGCACAAAGAGTATCACCTATTGAGAAAATGCCTGGATCGAAGACACCAATGATATCTCCAGCATAAGCCTTATCAATTACTTTACGTTCAGAGGCCATAAGCTGCTGAGGCTGAGAAAGTCTCATCTTCTTTTCACCCTGAACATGATAAACTTCTTTGTCTGAATCAAATACTCCTGAACAGATTCTCATGAATGCAACCCTGTCGCGGTGGTTTTTGTTCATGTTCGCCTGAATTTTAAATACGAAAGCTGAAAAGCCGTCGTTGATATCAATAACACCTTCGTTTGAAGTTCTGGCTTCTGGAGGTGTAGTCATCTCTAAAAAGTGTTTAAGGAAAGTTTCAACACCAAAGTTTGTAAGAGCTGATCCAAAAAACACTGGTGAAAGCTCGCCTGCCCAAACTTTTTCCTGATCAAACTCAGCTGATGCACCATCTAAAAGCTCAATTTCTTCCATAAGGGTATCGTAAGCACCCTCTCCAATTTCTGCTTTAATATTTGCATCATCGATTGAAATATGATGTTCTTCACCTTCTTTTGTACCCTTCTGAGTGTCAGTGAAGGTCATTACTTCCTTTGAATTTCTGTCATATACACCCTTAAAGTTTTTACCTGAACCGATTGGCCAGTTTACAGGGCAGGTTGGAATACCAAGCTCTGATTCGATTTCATCCATAAGTTCAAAGGTATCATTTGCATCACGATCCATCTTGTTGATGAAAGTAAATACAGGAATATGACGCATGGCACAAACCTTGAAAAGCTTTCTGGTCTGTGGCTCAACACCCTTCGCTCCATCAATAACCATGACAGCAGAGTCTGCAGCCATAAGTGTTCGATATGTATCCTCTGAGAAGTCCTGATGTCCAGGTGTATCAAGGATGTTTATACAAAATCCATCATATTCAAACTGAAGAACTGAGCTTGTTACGGAAATACCACGCTCTTTTTCAATCTCCATCCAGTCTGAAACTGCATGACGTGCTGTAGCCTTTCCCTTTACTGAACCTGCAAGATTTATTGCTCCACCATAAAGGAGGAATTTCTCTGTCAGTGTTGTTTTACCTGCATCGGGATGCGAGATAATCGCAAATGTTCTTCTTCGTTTAATCTGTTCTTGATCTGTCAAAATATTGCCTCCTAAAATATAGCTTTGCCGGTGCCAATAGCTTCTACTCCAAGATATGAAAGAACCGTCTCAGCTATATCAGCAAATGTATCTCTTATGCCGTAATTTGTTCCTGCTTTAATATTTTTTCCATACATTAAAAGTGGTATGTACTCTCTCGTATGGTCTGTTGTCTTTAAGAATGCAGGGTCACAGCCATGATCTGCCGTAACCATAAGTATGTCATCATCTTTTAACTTTGAAATCATCTCTGGGATTTTTTTATCAAAGTATGTAAGTGCTTTTGCGTAACCGTCGATATCGCGTCTATGTCCATAGAGCATATCGTAATCAACTAAGTTTACAAAGCAAAGACCATCAAAATCCTTATCCATATATTTTAATGTCTTTTCAATTCCATCTGCATTACCTTCGGTGCGAACATACTCTGTAATTCCACGTTCAACAAAGATATCTACAATTTTACCTACAGATAAAACATCCTTACCAGCATCTTTAATCTTATCAAGCATGGTTACACCTGTTGGCTCAAGTGAAAAATCATGACGACGTGAAGTTCTTGTAAAGTTACCAGGCTCGCCAATAAATGGACGCGCTATAACTCTTCCAACTCCGTGCTCTCCCTGCAAAATATCTCTTGCTATCTGGCAATATTCATAAAGAGTTTCAACAGGAACAACATCCTCGTGAGCTGCAATCTGAAATACAGAATCAGCTGATGTATAAATTATCAAATCTCCTGTTTCAATATGCTTCTTCCCATACTCATCTATGACGGCTGTTCCAGAATAAGGAAGGTTGCAAAGAACCCCTCTACCTGTCTTTTTCTTAAATTCATCTAAAACTTCGTCCGGAAATCCATTAGGGTATGTAGGAAGCGGATTCTTTGAAATAATACCTGAAATCTCCCAATGTCCTATGGTTGTATCCTTGCCCTTTGAAACTTCTTTAAGCTTACAAAAAGCACCTGTTGGATTTAGCTCCTTTGGTCCAATATCTACTCCATCTATATTGAAGTATCCCATCTTTCGCATATTCTCCATATCGAAGAATTTGCTTTTAGAACAAGATAAAAGTGTGTTTGTGCCTGCATCGCCAAAATCTGCTGCATCAGGCAACTCTCCACATCCAACTGAATCTAAAACAATCAAAAATACTCTGCTCATACTTTTTCCTTTGATAACGGTAACTGCGCTAAAATAACAGCAACAAACATTATACCACAGCCTGTTAGCTCTTTAATAGTTAACACTTCCCTTAAAATCACCCAGCCTGCCAAAACACTAAACATAGACTCCATGCTCATAAGCATAGATGCAAGCGCCGGATTAACGCCCTGCTGACCAACCATCTGGAAAGTATAGGCTACTCCACTTGAAAAAACTGCTGCAAACAAAAGCGAAATCCATGCTTCCTTTGAGGTAAGGCAAACTGACCAATTTGCTAAACCACTAAAGCCGTGCATGTCAAAAATAAAAGCAAAAGGCATACTTAATATGCCTGTTGTAAGAAACTGAATGCATGCCACTCTTACTGGATCCTGAGCTTTAACAAGCATATCTATCATCATAATCTGCACAGTAAAACAAATCGCACAAATTAAAATAAGTCCGTCTGAAAAACCAATCGAAAAATCTTCTTTTATACTCAAAAGATAGATTCCGATAAGCATGAGAACTGCCCCTACAAACACATTCCAACCACAATGCTTTTTAAAAAACAATCCAACAATTGGAACAATAACTATATATGTAGCAGTTAAAAATCCCGCTTTACCAACAGGAGTTCCCATATTTATACCAACCTGTTGAAAAGTCGATGCAACAAAAAGCGCTGTTCCACATAAGATACCAGTTTTCCAAAGAGTCTTCTTTTCTTCTGCATTATTTGGCTTTACTCCTATCCCCATCTTATCCCTAACAAGAATCATGAAAAGGACAACCAAAGTTGCAATAAGATTTCTTATTCCATTAAATGCATAAGGGCCAAGAGCGTCTCCACCCGTACTTTGTGCAACAAAAGCTATGCCCCATATAAAAGCGGCCATAGCGAGCATTATTGAATGTGATACCTGTTTTCTTTTTTCCATTTTTACATAGTTAAAGTGGTTATTGCTAACCACTTTATTTTATAAAACCTTTGATAAAAACTCTTTTGTTCTTTCATTTTGTGGATTGCCGAATACCTGATCCGGAGTTCCTGATTCAAGGACTTTTCCACCATCCACAAAAAGTACTCTGTTTGCTACTTCTCTTGCAAATCCCATCTCGTGAGTTACAACAGCCATTGTCATTCCATCACTTGCAAGCTCTTTCATAACCTCAAGAACTTCACCAACCATTTCTGGATCAAGTGCGCTTGTAGGCTCATCGAAAAGCATCATCTTAGGATTCATCATAAGAGACCTTACGATTGCTATTCTTTGTTTTTGTCCACCCGAAAGCTGATCTGGATATGAATCTGCTTTTTCTAAAAGACCAACTCTATCAAGAAGCTTTTTAGCTTTTTCTTCAGCTTCATCTTTGCTTAATACACCAAGCTTTACAGGAGCCAAAGTCATGTTTCTTGTAATGGAAAGATGTGGAAATAAATTAAAATGCTGGAAAACCATGCCCATCTGCATTCTAATTTTATTTATATCAGCATCTTTTGATGTAATATCCTGACCATCAAAAATTATCTGACCTGCGGTTGGCTTTTCCAAAAGATTCATACATCTGAGAAAAGTTGACTTTCCAGATCCTGACGGTCCAATTATTACAACCTTCTCACCTTTTTCAATGTGTTCTGATAAATCATCAAGAACTAAATGGTCTCCAAAGGCTTTTGATAAATGATTAACGGTGATCACTTTGACGCAGCCTCCTTTCAACCCTTCCAAATATAGCTGTAATTCCAAGCACCATAAGAAGATAAATAATTGCTACCAAGAAAAGTGGCAAAAGTGCATCAAATGTAGTGCCTCGAATTATATCTCCACCACGGGTAAGCTCGTTAAGTCCGATATATCCGCAGATTGATGTCTCTTTTAATAATGCAATAAGTTCGTTTACAAGCGAAGGTAATGCACTCTTTAAAGCCTGTGGAATAATAATCTCTATCATAGTCTGAATGTAAGATAATCCAAGACTTCGTCCGGCTTCCATCTGACCCTTATCAACAGCCATAATTCCGCCGCGGAAGATTTCTGATACGTACGCACCTGAATTAATAGAAAATGTGAGTACCGCAACAGTTACTTTAGATTTGAAGCTCACAAGTATTATGAAGTACATGATAAGAAGCTGCACAAGTACAGGAGTACCTCTAATTATCGTAACATAGAGCTTACAAATAGCATTGAAGAAATCTAAAAGAGCATTGCCAAAAGTCTTCTTTTCTATTTCTCCCCTCTGATCATGGGCACATCTTACAATCGCAATAATCATTCCGATCAAACATCCCAAAATCAAAGCTAAAAGCGTCACGAGCAGGGTGACCTTAAGGCCACCCGTTACGTAACGCCAACGTTCATCAACTATAAAATCCGATATAAATTTTTCTTTTAAATTTGTCATTATTCAGCTGAGATATATTTGTCAAGAATCTTCTGGATAGTGCCATCTGCAGTAAGATCAGCAAGTGCCTTATTTACTGCTGCAAGGAGTGCTTCATTATCCTTTGAAATACATGCAGCATAATCCTCAGTTACATACTCTGTATCAAGGATTACAAGACCTTCGTTTGCAGCAACGAAAGACTTAGCTGGCTCGTTGTCAATGATAACGCAGTCAACCTTATCAGAAAGAAGTGCCATAATAGCATCATTTCCCTTGTTGAACTCTACAACATTCTCTGAACCAAAATCATCAGTTGCATAGATATCACCGGTAGTAGCAAGCTGAACACCGATTGAATGACCAGTAATATCATCAATTGACTGGATTTCAGAACCCTGCTTTACGATAACAACCTGAACGCCCTGTGCGTAAGTATCAGAGAAGTTGATATTCTTAAGTCTTTCCTCGGTAACAGTCATACCTGCAAGGCCCATATCAGCCTTTCCTGATGAAACTGCAGTGATAATTGAATCAAACTCCATATCAGCAATTTCAAGCTCAAGACCAAGCTTCTCTGCAACTGCTGCTGCGATTTCTGCATCTACACCAACAATTTCTGATCCCTCATAGTACTCATATGGTGGGAAATATGCATTGGTAGCCATGATAAGCTTACCTTCTTCTACAGTCATCTCACCCTTCTTGCCACATCCAGCAAATACTGAAAGTGCAAGAATCATAGCTAATGCTAATGTAATAATCTTCTTCATTTTCTCTCTCCTTTTCCTAAAAAAATAGGGGCCCTCTTCGGCCCCATTGCCTTTAGAATAATATCCTTTTATACAGACATTGTCAATGGGAATGCTCCACATCCTCCTCTTCCTTTGTCTGCTTCTCAAGCCTTGAATATATAAAGCTGATACCAAAACATAATAGACCAGCAGCAAGCATTCCTAATGGTCTTAAAAGGAAATTGTCATACTCTATATCTGCAATCAATATCTTTATAACAGTAATAAGTGTAAGTACAAGTCCATAAATTCTTAGCGACTTAAACTTAAATTTAAAGCCAAGGACAATACATCCTACTGCAAACAGCAACAGTGAAAGTGAAACAACAAATGATAATGCCTCAAATCTTGTAAGTACTGTAATTAAAAATGCAGTGAACTTGATTCCAATATAGATAGCACTAAGTTCTCTTGGAATTAAGCCATTTGTAAAAAGTCTTTTTGTATTAATAGAGAACAAAACTAATGCTACAAGAAGAATTATTACAAAGTTGAAACCTTCTCCCAAAAACTGCCTGTCTAAAATTTCAAAAGGCTCTTTATGTCTCTCAAGTAAGTATAGTGCAAAGCTCATCATAAGGAAGTTCATTACATAACCCACTATCACAGCCACCTTTTCAGTTTCCCCAGTTGCATAATTTTTTGCATATAGGTTGGTATTCATAAATACACTAAGGCCTGCAAATAAGATAAACGATGGGATGATACCAAATGACGCTGCAATGCAGAATACAAAAAGTGCAGTTATAAATATTGTTGTATTTACGTACTTAAATGCAATATGGTAATTTTTTACATTTACGATGTACAAAGCAGCACAGGCTGCTAAAACAATAAGGCTAGGTACTACTCTTGTGTATAATGTAGTTGGACGAATAAATAGGAAAAGCAACAAATACCAGTATCCAGGAATGGTCCAATGTATCTTTTTAGTAAGGCACCCAACAACTATGAAAGCTGCTGCAACAATTCCGAAGGATACATATTCTTCAAACACACCAACATTCGTAAGCATAAATGAAGCGGCCCACAAATAGTAAAGCACATAAGAAAGAGTCTTACTTAATTCTCCATGCACCTTGTGATACATAAATGTGTATGCACTAAATAAAGCCACAAAGATAAAGGATGCGTATTCGCCCATGTTAAACTGATGCTCGCATGCCTTTGCAAAGATCATTGCATAAATAATCCATAAAAACGAACTAATAATGTATGTTGCAAGATTCTTTTTATTGATTTCATACAACTTTTCGCGAAGGAATGTTACCGCTGTAACGATTGCAAACATAACCATTATATAAATATAGTTATCAGTATTTGCAACTATCAAAACCAGGGTAACAATTGGAAGCTGCATGAATACATGGCAGTCCTTATTGTAGCTTTCAGACCTATTAAGAAGATAAATAAAGGCAAGACCTAAAACATAGATGATTGCTGCCATGTAATAAGCTTTCCAGTCAAAAGCTGCAAGGAAGGTCGAAATCACAAGACCTACATTGCAGACATACATAAACATCTTTGACTTTTTCTTTGACAAAATTCCTGTTGCCAAAAGCCAAAGGATAATTATCGCCACCATAACGGGCATAGGGAAAATTTCAAATTTAAAGTAAGCAATTAACGATGTAATATACACAGCACTAACACCTGTTGCCGCAATTGAGCTAAAGAATGTGTAGTACTTGCTTTCCTTATTCATTTTCTTTATTCCGACAATCGCAAAAGCAAAGCTGATAGCGTACATAATAACTACCTTTACGCCATCTGGAATAACAAGGAAAATCATACCTCCGAACACAATAAGAGCTGCAAAAATAAGAACTGCCGCAACAATTCCCATAAGATTTTTACCAATCTTACTCTCCATGCTGGTTTTTTCTTTAACCTGTTTTGGCTGCTCTACTACATGCTGAATCTGTGGTTCTACACCCAAATCTGTCACAGGCGCACTTTCAACTGGAGCGCTCTCTACAGGTGCAGCTTTTGCTAACGCAGGAACCCTCTGCTCTACTGGCACGTAAACCGGCTTATGAGATTTCTCACTTATACTTGAAGAACTTGGCACTGTTTTAGTTTTCTTCAATGCAGCTACTTCTTTTCTTAATGAATCAACTTCCCCTTCGAGACGATTCATTTTTAAAGTCATAGATTTAAGCTGTTCTTCAATAGATCTTTCGTCCATCTATTTTTCCTCCATACGCTTTCTCATCTTTGCTTTAATAAATTCTGATAAATCTTCTTTTTTATTATTTAAAAACTTCTTAAGCATCATGTATTCTGGCTTAAGTTTAACAATACCTATTACCAAAAATACAGTGCTTGACAAAAAGAAAAGAATTTCAGCAATGGTTATAAGCATTATGACCTGTTCCTTTGCTCTTGCATAATTTTCCCAATAAGGATAAACCACACCTGTCTTATTCATAACTCTGTTAAAAAAGTTTTTCACCAGAAGTAGTCTATTTACAAACGTAAATCTTTCAGAATTAATCACATACTCAAAAGTATTTTCATCAAGCTTTACAATATCCTTTACTGTATTTATTGCAAAATCCTTAACCGGATTTATTATCAACGCTTCATAGCAATAAATATACGAGGCAGTTTCCAGATTTTCAGGGTCAAGCTCAATAGCCTGAAGATATCTGTCAAAAGACAAATATACTCTTGGAATATTTTCTCCTGAAGCCTCCGAAAATTTAGAGTCTATGTCTTTGACAACACCTCTTACCGGCATGGAAATGTTCGCCACTTCAACCTGCATTCCAGCAACATCTGTTGCTCCAAAAAGTTGCCATGCTGCAAGCTCATTTAAAACTATACCGTCACTATTTTCATCGTTTTCATCCGAAAAATATGATCCGGAAACCAGTGGCAAAGGATGAAAAACAAAAAAATCACCTGCAACAGCATACACCTGAACAGATGCCCCATTTTTTTTAGACGAAACATCAATTTTGTCTATAGCAGTATATGCATCTATAAAATTTCTGCCAGAGATTTCATCTACTGAAACACTTTCCTGTATTGCTTTTTTTATCCCACCTCTAAGTTCTGGAATATTCTTTTTATTAAAACCAGCAACACTCGATGTAAAAAGCGTCAGCTGCGAGTATTCTTTGTCCTGTCCATAGGTTTTAGCAACATTCTGGTCGAGAATATTTTCGCCAATTGATACGCACAACCATTGAAGCAATAACCCTGCACACAAAAATGCAAGGCAAAAAATGAAGGCTATGTACTTTTTTATGTAAACCTTAATCTGCAAGTCGTACCTGATCGTTTTCCTTCACTGGTTTTTGAGTAGTGGTTATTACATAGGTGCCCCAATCAAATGTCCCTGAAATAGCTGACTTTGTATCATCAGAAGTTAGAACCTCAACATTCTGGCGGCGGGCATAATATCTGTTTCCCAAAGGTGTGGATTTTGTTTCTATATAAAGCACGTACTTACCGTTCGCATCCTCTCTTACCGCACTTGTAGGCACAATAGAATCATAGTTAGCTGATTTTTCACCAACTGACAATGTGTAAGTCTCTCCAACTGCAACATTTCCGCTTATATCAAATGTCACATCCATCTTGTTCTTATCGGTCTTCGACTTATGAATAGTCTTAACGACAGCTTTTATATCATCACCTGACCAGTTATTTACTATCTGTGCTATATCACCTTTTGAAACCTTAGCTGCCAACTCTTTTGTGGTAGAAAACGTAATTGAAAAATCTTTACCTGCTGGCTGAATGGTCATAATAACATCACCCGCCTGAACCGTATTTCCTGCCATTACACTTATTTCAGAGATAGTTCCAGATACAGGGGCTTCAATTTCTGCATTAACAGCTTTTTCTTCAAGCTTTTTTATCTTTTTCTGAAGGAATGAAATCTCCAAAAGTTCTGCATCAAGTCCTAGCTGTTGGGTATAAAGATTCGAAATATTAGTCTTATATAAATCCTTCTGTACAAGCTGAATAGCAAGTTCATCAGACTGAAGCTGAAGCTGCTCAATCTCCTTATTTATCTTCTTTGCTTTTTTATCATCGTCATCATCAAGATACGATAGCTCATCTTTTAGCTTTGCAATACGAGCATCTATCATATTCTTCTCGGCTTCATTGCCCTCATAATCAGCCTCAGCCCATGTGATTGCATCCTGCATCGTATAAAGCGGATCTTCTCTTCCCTGTTCAACCTGGAAACGCTCGCCAGAAGTAATCTGTGTCTTTAAAACAAGCTGATTATATGCATTTTGCTTTCTAAGAAGGTCTTCTTTTGCAGTTTCAAGTTCCTCTGACTCTTCATCCTCTAAAGTGACAACAATATCCCCCTGGCTTATCTCATCGCCAGGTTTAACATTGATTGTGCGGATTTTTCTAACATCCTCAGCTTTAAGTTCATATAAATCCCCAGCTGTAACGGTGCCAGTACCACGAACTTTTGTTGTAATAGAACCACTATCTATAGTCTCAGTGCTAACCTCAACAAGCGAATGATTCATTATAGTATTTGAGAAGAAAGTCAGAATTAAAAGAACAGTCAAAAAGACTATCGCAATTGTTTTTATTCTTTCTTTTTTTAATTTAGAAGTTTCTTCCATTATTCTACTCCTTAACTGAGCCTGTATATGTAGCACCCTCTACAAGTGCATCTTCTCCATATAGATAAATCAAAAGTCCAGGAACCATATATATAACAGCAACTGCAAACGCCATGCCTATATCCTTTGTGTTTATTCTTGATAAGAAAATCGATAAAGGATACTTATCCTGATCACTCAAAAACAGTAATGGCTGTTCAACCATATTCCAATAATCAATAAATACTAATATAACACAAGAAGTGATAATTGACTTACTGGTAGGTAAATAAATCAGTGAAAAAATCTGCCATTCATTTGCACCGTCAATTCTAGCCGACTCAACCAACGATTTAGGAATTCGCTTCATGTATTTTGTAATCAGGTAAACCGAAAATGGAGAAAAGATACCCGGTAACCATATAGCCCATTTTGTATCAAGTAAATTAAGCCAATTCAAAACAAAATAGTTTGGAACAAGCGTAACCTGATATGGCATCATCATCAAAATTATATATACAAAAAATACTACTGCCCCAAATTTCCCCTTACAACGTGTAAAACCATATGATGCAAGAGTAGCCAAAATAATCTGAAATACGGTAATTGGAACAACAAGAATAACCGAATTCCAAAATTTAAGTAAGTAATCTGGAGTTTTAAAAAGTACAGTTTTATACTGACTAAAGCTTACCATATCAGGTAAAAGCTTTAAATTTACCATCTTGCTTATAAAGCGCTTCCCATCACCTGATGCATTTTCCAAAATAGCTCCATAATTTGAATATATTTCAGAAGTACTCATAAACGAGTTTGTAATTGTCAAAACAATCGGTGCCAAGAATAAAATTGCGGTAAATAATGCAAGAAATATATAGCAGGCTCTAACTATTTTTTTCTTTGGAGGTATCTTTTTCATCATTCTGCCTCCAAATCACTGGCATACTTATCTTCAAGCTTAAATAAAACCACAGTAATAATGCACATAACTATACACATCAAAACAGCTGCAGTACTAAGCTTTTGATAATCGCCAGAAGAAAAAGTGTTATTCATATAATGCTGAAGCATATATAAGGTTTCAAAAGGATAATCTCCTGTCAAAAGATAGACTTCTCTGAAAATCTTAAAGGAATTAATCAAAGAAAAAATCGTAGTAAACACAATCATTGGTGCAACATAACGAAGCTTTATTTCACAGAATATTTTCCATTTTCCTGCCCCGTCAAGTTTTGCTGCATCAATTAAATCTGCCGGAATACTTCCAAGAGCCGCAAGATAAAGAATCATATTGTAACCTAAATTTTTCCATAAAAAAATCGTTACTATTACGATAAGACCTGCACTCGATTTAAAAAAATCAATAGGATCTTTTTCCTGTGCCTGAAGAAATTTATTTATTACACCATTATAAGAAAAAATAACAGTAAACACCAAAACAACAGAAGCCGATGGCACCATAAGCGGTGTAAGGTATGAGCTTCGAAGAAAGCTGTGAAGTGGCAAGTCAGTTGATAATAAAAGAGCCAGAAGGAGCCCCAGAACAACAGCCAGTGGAACTGCTATAACTGAAAAAATGAATGTATTTTTTGCAGCCATATTAAAGGCCATATTTGTTGCAACATTTACGTAGTTATCAAAACCTACATACTGCTTACTTATCGGATTATCAACGAACGAAAAATAGATAACAACAAAAAGTGGCAGCACGAAAAATATTGCCACCCCTAAAACAGAAGGAGACAAAAAGGCCACTGCGACCTTTTTGTCTCTTTTGTCAAATGTTGAATTTTTTCTTTTTCTATCTTGTCTCACTTAGATAAATCTTAACTCGACTCTGTACGATTTTAGCAACCTCTTCAGCTGACTTTTGACCGCTATAGTAAGAAGATGCCTCCTCTTTTATAATATCCATTACACCCTTTGGAACTGATCCTGCTACTGCAGTTGTACCAAAAACACAGTCCTTGTATTTTTGTTTCATATCTTCAGTTAAAGGCTTCATAGGTATTTCAAACGAATCCCAGTAATTGGTATAGTCTTCTGTATAATTTTCGCTTGCAACTTCAAGATAAAGATCAATGCACTTTTTGCTAGGGAAAATGTAGAAATTATATACACCATACATATCCCTATATTCTGCCTTGTCCTTAGGAATCTTTATCATGCTGCTGATTAATGACCATGCAGCTTCAGGATCTTCACAGTTCTTGGTAATACCATAAAGGCCTTCGTACCATATCAGCGCACCATTATTATCGCCTGCTGATGGATAACCAATGTAAGTAGCCTCATCATTCCATACAGTCTGATACTGCTGAATGACATCAAAATCAGATACGGTCAGACTTCCTGTTAGGATTTTTCCTTTGCTTACTCGCTCTGGTTCATTGGCCGAATAGCTCTCATCTTCCCAATTTATTTCTTCAGGGAATGTTTTTGAAAACTCAAGCGCCTGGATAAAGGTATCATTATCAAAATCACAGCTGCCTTTTTCTACATTTACGAACGTGTTATATGCAAGAGCCATACTTCTTTCAAGAATTTCATCTCTCGTTGTATAAAGCATAAATATTGCATCATCACCCTTTGACTTTAAAATTTCTGTAGCCGTCTTAGGGTCCCAGCCCATCTTATCTCCAACATCGGACTTTTTACCAATCAGGGTTGACACAATAAGCTCTGAAGGCATAGCCACCTGTTTACCATCATATTTTAATGGATCCATTAAGTTTTCCACTAAATCAGCAGAATCAATTTTTGAATCCTTCTCGATAAATGGATTTAAGTCAATCAATAATCCCTTCTGTGCGAAATTAATTACATGATTATATGCTGAAGAATCATTTAAAGCGATTATATCTATAGTGTTATCTGTAGCAAGACTTAACAGGAAATTATCCATATATGTATTGTAATTATCATAGTCATCGCCATTGTAATTAAAGGAAACTACATCTATATGATAATCATTGTTCTTCTTATTAAAATCAACTATAGCCTGTTCAAAATCAGCATTAAGATATAAAGTCGCAACTCTGATCTGAGTTTTACTCAAAAGCTTTTCCTTATCAGTCTCATTTAAAACAACTATTTCAGATACTGATTTATCATTTACAAAATGATTTAAGTAAAGAGCAACTCTTCCATCGTCAAGCAAGCCAAAAGTGTAAACATTTCCACCTAAAATATTAGAGTCCAGCCACTTCATATAAAGCTTGCTCTCTTTTTCTCCATCAGTCACAAGATTAAGACCGACAGAATCCATTGTAAGAAGTTTATTAGTATCGAAAGGAACTACGCCATAGCTAAAATATGTTTCTCCATACATTGCCTCTTCACTAACAGTTCCAGTCTGGGCATCAAAAACTCTTAATTCACTGTTTCCGGCGTCATTATAATCTGCAATTGCTATCTTTCCATCAGTTAATTTATAAAACTTTTCAATATACTCCTGCTGACGATACTCTGCTCCAGGATTACCATCTTTATCAAATACTTTTATGCAATAATCATCATATTCATTACCATAACTATTATATAAAAGATAGATATTCTCTGAGCTATCAAGTGCCATATCCAATATACGACAATACGATCCCTCTATTTGGTCAACCATAATATCTGACAATTCACTAGTAAGAATTTCATTGCCATTCAAATCCTTTTCAATGATATAGTACTTTTCAATTATAGGAAAATCACTTGCTGCAAATTTTCTGTAAATTCCAGGATAATCAAAAGTGCCATCTGCATTCTTGTATGAAGAATAATATTCACTATCAAGCTCGGATTTCACCATTTCAGTATCATATCCCCAGTTGTTAATGAAATAATTATATACATCAGCCTCTGTAGTAGCTGAAAAATCCATGTCATTTAAAGCTGGGTCAGTCTGATATGTACGATAAACATAAACAACTTTGTCATCACTTACCGCATACTGTTCAATATTGCCCTTCTCATCAGTTGGGTCAGCCGATGGGTCATTATAAATTTCAGCTAAAGTCTTAACCGACTTATTTTCAAGAGAATACTCATAAATACCTGTCGTTGTATATTCATCATTGTTTCCAATGTAGTACATACTCTGGCCGTAAAATTTCTGACTACTACTGTTTACCATCTCTTCTGGCATATTTTCGTAGTATTCCGGCTCAAAGTAATGTTCTGCTTCAATTGCAACACTCGCATTATTTGAGCCATCGGCAGAATTTGATGAATTGTTGTCTTTATTCTTTTTTCCGCAGGCTGCTAATGATAACATCATTATAGCCGCTAATAATAAACACAGTGTCTTTTTCATGTCGATCACCTCTTTAGAAATAAAAAGGGGGAGTATAAATACTCCCCCTCACTATTACCAATTTAAAATTAGTATTTACGCTTACGAGCTGCCTCAGATTTCTTCTTACGCTTTACGCTTGGCTTCTCATAATGCTCACGCTTACGGATCTCCTGCTGGATACCTGCCTTTGCGCAGTTTCTCTTAAAACGACGAAGTGCGCTATCAAGAGATTCGTTTTCTTTTACGATAACGGATGACATAATCAACCCTCCTCCGTTTGCTTATTGTAGACTCTACTCATGTCTACTCGCACCTTGCTATTATAACAAATTAATATGTAACGTCAAGAATTATTTGATTTGATTAGCAAGTTCTTCCTTTGCTTTTGCAATCGCATCATCAATGCCTGCTGGATTCTTACCGCCGGCCTGTGCCATATTAGGACGACCACCGCCGCCACCTCCAACACATGGAGCAATTGCTTTAATAAGGTTTCCTGCATGTGCGCCCTTAGAAATAGCACCATCTGTTGCCATAACTACAAGGCCAACCTTTCCACCTGCATCAGATGCAAGAACGATAACGCCCTCACCAAGCTTTTCTTTAAGTGAATCACCCAGATCACGAAGACCGTTACCCTCAACACCATCAACTCTTGCAGCTAAAAGCTTAACTCCATTAACCTCGGTAACGTTATCCATTACATCACCTGCAGCAGCCTGAGCAGCTTTAGCTTTTACTGACTCAAGCTCAGAAGATACCTCCTTAAGCTGTCCCTGAAGTGCAGTAATCTTTGTAGCAACCTGATCTGGTGCACACTTTAATTTATCTGCAGCTTCATTAAGTGCCTTTTCTATATTCTCATAGTAAGCAAATACATTTGCTCCTGTGATTGCTTCAATACGACGGGTACCAGCTGCAACACCGCTCTCTGATAAAATCTTGAAAGCTCCTATTGTGCTTGTATTTGTTACATGAGTACCACCGCAAAGTTCTGTCGAGAAATCTCCCATCTTTACTACGCGAACAGTCTCACCATACTTTTCACCAAAGAGTGCCATTGCACCAGTCTTACGAGCCTCATCAAGTGACATTTCTGCGGTCTCAACAGTAAGTGCTTCAGCAATCTTTTCATTTACCATTGCTTCAACTTTCTTAAGTTCATCAGCTGTCATAGCTGAGAAGTGAGAAAAGTCAAATCTGGTACGATCAGCATCCTGATATGAACCCTTCTGCTCTACATGGCTTCCAAGAACCTCACGAAGTGCTTTCTGCATAAGGTGAGTAGCTGAATGGTTCTTGCAGATTGCATTTCTTCTGTCAGCATCTACTTCAAGGCAAACGGTATCGCCAACCTTAATCATACCAGTAACAAGAGTACCAACATGACCAATCTTGCCACCTACAAGCTTAATGGTCTCTTTTACTTCAAATACACCATTTTCAGTCTTGATAACACCAGTATCACCAATCTGACCACCCATGGTTGCATAGAAAGGAGTCTGTGGAACAATGACTGTACCATTCATGCCCTCTGCAAGAGTGTCAGTGATTTCTGTTTCTGTGGTAAGGCATGTAATCTTTCCTTCCATAGAAGTCTTATCATATCCAACAAACTCAGATGTAATCGAAAGATCTATTTCATTATATACATTGGCATCTGCACCCATGTAATTGGTCTCTGTACGTGCTGCACGCGCAGTTTCACGCTGTTTCTGCATGCACTCCTCAAATCCCTTAGCATCGTATGAAAAGCCTTTTTCCTCAAGGATTTCAGCAGTAAGGTCTGTTGGGAATCCATAAGTATCGTAAAGCTTAAATGCATTTTCTCCTGAAAGAACTTTCTCTCCCTTAGCTTTCATTTCGTCTTCCATTTCAGCTAAGATTTCAAGACCCTTATCGATAGTCTTATTGAACTGCTCTTCCTCTGCAGTAAGGGTCTTAAAGATGAACTCTCTCTTCTCCCAAAGTTCTGGATAACCATCTTTAGACTCATTGATTACAGTTTCAGATAATTTAGCAAGGAAAGTTCCATCTATGCCAAGCATACGTCCATGACGAGCAGCTCTACGGATAAGTCTGCGAAGAACATATCCTCTGCCTTCATTTGATGGAGATACACCGTCTGATACAAGGAAGGTTGAAGAACGGATGTGATCAGTGATAAGACGAATTGAAATATCATCGATTGCATCTGTCTGGTATTTCTTATTAGAGAATTCACAAACCTTGTCACGGATTGCTTTCATAGTATCAATATCAAATACTGAATCTACGTCCTGCATAACAACTGCAAGTCTCTCAAGACCCATACCGGTATCGATGTTCTTATTAGCAAGTTCCTCATAGCCACCATGACCATCACCATTGAACTGGGTAAATACGTTGTTCCAAACTTCCATGAAACGGTCGCACTCACAGCCAACCTTACAGTTTGGATCACCGCAGCCATACTTTTCACCGCGATCATAATAAATCTCTGAACAAGGACCACAAGGACCTGCACCATGCTCCCAGAAGTTATCACACTCCCCAGTTTCTGGATCACGATAGAAGCGGGTAATCTTCTCTGCTGGAACACCTACCTCTTTTGTCCAGATTTCAAATGCCTCTTCATCCTCTCCATAGATTGAAGGATAAAGACGATTTTCATCAAGACCTAAAACCTTGGTAAGGTACTCCCAAGACCAGGCGATAGCCTCATGCTTAAAGTAATCACCAAATGAGAAGTTACCAAGCATCTCAAAGAAGGTTAAGTGTCTTGCTGTCTTACCTACATTTTCAATATCACCAGTACGTACACATTTCTGGCAGGTGGTCACTCTCTTTCTTGGTGGAATCTCCTGGCCTGTGAAATATGGCTTAAGTGGAGCCATACCAGCATTGATAAGAAGAAGACTCTTATCATTTTGTGGTACAAGCGAAAAGCTCTTCATGCAAAGATGATCTTTGCTTTCAAAGAACTCTAAATAGCTGCGTCTTAAATCATTAACTCCAAAGTTCATTTTATTCTCCCTGATTTTCGGCTGTCATCTCAGCCTTTTTATCTTTATTATCTCTAAATTTCTTACCTAAAAAGCCGCCGAGAAAGCTAACCGCGACAATAACAATCATGACGATAAGATATTCAACAAAACTATTTAAAAAAGCCATATCATCCTCCATTAAGATAATTTTTTCATAATTTGTTCAATATTATACCATTTTTTTCAAAATAAAGAGAGTACCTAAAGTATTAAATGTAAAAAACTTTTCGCAAAAATGTCACAAATAAAAAATATTGTATTTTTTTAATCAAAATATATATTTTTTATACTATATATAGTATAATCTACTCTTGTATTTCATGTGCAAAGTGCACATGATAGCAGGAGGTTTTATGAACAATATAGGTTTTGACAACGAAAAATATCTTTCTTTGCAGTCTGAAAAGATTAAGGAAAGAATCGCTAAATTTGGTGGTAAATTATACCTTGAATTTGGTGGTAAATTATTTGATGACTTTCACGCTTCAAGAGTTCTTCCTGGTTTTAAACCAGATTCTAAAATCAACATGCTCACTCAGCTTAAAGATCAGGCTGAGATTGTCATTGTTATCAACGCAAACGACATAGAAAACAATAAAGTTCGTGGCGACTTAGGCATCACCTACGACATGGACGTTCTTCGTCTTATCGATGCTTTCAGAAGCTATGGTTTATTTGTTGGTTCAATCTGTCTTACAAGATTTTCTGAGCAGCCTTCAGCAATCGCTTATCAGAAAAAACTTGAATCGCTTGGCCTTAAAGTATATCGTCACTATCCTATCGCTGGATACCCTTCTGATATCCAGAAAATAGTTTCAGATGATGGCTATGGCAAAAATCAGTATATCGAAACCACTCGTCCACTTGTTGTAATTACAGCACCTGGTCCTGGTTCTGGAAAGATGGCAACCTGTCTTTCACAGCTCTATAACGAATATAAGCGCGGCGTAAAGGCTGGATATGCAAAATACGAGACTTTCCCTATCTGGAGTATTCCACTTAATCATCCTGTTAACCTTGCATACGAGGCAGCTACTGCAGACCTTGCAGATGTTAACATGATTGACCCATTCCATCTCGAGGCTTATGGTGAAACAACAGTCAACTACAATCGTGACGTTGAAATCTTCCCTGTTCTCGAGGCTATGTTCCAGGAAATCATGGGTGAATGCCCTTATAAGTCACCTACCGACATGGGTGTTAATATGGCAGGCTTTGGTATAGTAGACGACGATGTTACCAAGGCTGCTTCAAAACAGGAAATCATTCGTAGATACTATGATGCACTTTGCAGAAAGCGTCAGGGGTCAGCTAACGCTGAAGAAGCAAGAAAAATTGAGCTTCTTATGAAGAAAGCAGAAATCTCAATTGCTGACAGACCAGTTGTATCTGCAGCTATGACCAAAGCTCAGTTAACAGGCGAGCCTGCTTCAGCTATCGAGCTTAACGATGGCACCATCCTTACCGGAAAGACAAGCTCTCTTCTCGGTGCTTCATCAGCAATGCTTCTTAATGCGCTCAAACATTTAGCTGGCATTGATGATTCTATCGACTTAATCAGTCCTACTGTCATCGAGCCAATTCAGAACTTAAAGGTTACACACCTTCGCAATAAAAACCCTCTTTTACACATCGAGGAAGTTTTAATTGCTCTTTCTGTTTGTGCAACCACAGATGATAACGCAAAGAAAGCTCTAGATCAGCTTGAAAACCTTAAAGGTTCAGAAGCTCACTCTTCTGTTATACTTGCACAGGTTGATATTGCAGCCTTTAAAAAGCTCGGAATCAATCTTACCTGCGAAGCTGAATACCAGAATCAGGGCTTATATCACAACTAACAATCAGACAAAAAGATGGCGTGTACCAAATGTGTACACGCCATCTTTTTTATTACTTTAATATTTATACTGCTTTAATTAATCGCTCTGGCAAATACTCCAAAAGCATCTGATCAAGTTTTCTAGGATCTACTGGCTTAATAAGGTGAGCCGCAAATCCGTATTCATCATATAATTTAAGGCTTTCTGGTGCTGCATCTGCAGTAAATGCAATAACCGGAGTATTCTTGCAAGGATAATCTCCCATCTCATCCATAAGAATCTTTGTATCAATACCATTTAAATCAGGCATCTGATGATCCAGGAAGATGATGTCATATTTATTATCTTTTACAAGTTCAAGACACTTATGTCCCGATTCTGCCAATGTGACATCAATCTTAGTACGCTTCAAAAGATATGCTATAGTCTTTCTATTAATCTTATTATCATCTACAATAAGAATCTTTGCATCTGGAGCTTCAAACTCCTGTTGGACAGCTTCTGGAGTTTCCTCCTCAAGCTCCCATTCTCCCATTGGAGTTTCATCAACTACTTCCTGTTCAAGTTCAAAATAGAAGGTTGATCCCTTTCCTACTTCTGAATCGATTTGAAGCTTACTTCCCATAAGTTCAAGAAGGTTTGCTGTAAGATTAAGGCCAAGCCCTGTACCTTCAATACTTCTGGTAGTATTTCCGTCCAAACGCTTAAATGCAACAAATAAATCTTCCTGTTCCTGCTTTGATAGGCCCCTTCCAGTATCTTTTACAGCCACCTGAAGGAAATATTTATCTCCAACCGTCTTATAACCCATCTTTAATGTAACAGTACCTTCAGCTGTATACTTTACTGCGTTTGTAAGAAGATTCAATGTAATCTGAACGAGCTTAATATCATCTCCATTAAACTGAGCAGGGATATTCTTATCGATATCACATTCAAAAATAAGACTCTTAGCTACTGCCTTATCCGTTATAACTGTTACAAGCTTCTGAATAACATCCTTAGTGTAATAATTTGCAGGAATAATCTCCATCTTACCTGCTTCAAGCTTTGATAAATCAAGGATTTCATTTATCAAATCCAAAAGGAGTTTTCCGGAAACCTTAGCATCATTCGCATAACTCTTAACGACATCCTGTGTAGATTCACGAAGAATCATCTCGTTCATACCTATAATGCCATTAACAGGTGTTCTTATCTCATGCGATACACTCGCAATAAATTCTGATTTTGATTTATTCTTTTCTATGAGCTCCTGATTATAAGTTGTAAACATCTTGATAAACAGCATCTCAAAGAAAAGGATTACAATTGCAACAGTAATAAATGCTATAACAGTCGATTGAACAGCTACTTTAGGCATACTCTTCCATACCGGGCTAAACTTGCGGCACACACCAATAAAGGCTAAATACAAGCCTAAATTTATAAAGAAATTAATAATTCGTCTTTTCTCTGAAGTAATAAACACAACGATTACAAGAATCATCAAAAAATATAAAAGAATTGAAGATCCTCTAAGAAAACAAAGAATAGGGAACTGATAGAAACCATTCACAAAAACTAACGCCCACGTTCCAGCGATATGTTTTTTAGTTTTTAAGGTGAGAAGTAGAATTCCCAACATAATAAAAAGCACGCCAATATTAGGCAAAACAGCTTTTACAAAACCATTATAAAAAATGGTCATCCCCGTGCCCATAAGACAGCTTAATATGAGCACGACAGCCAAACGAACAAAGAGTTTCATCATAAACCCTTCGCTTAATTCGCCCTTTTCATTATGCATTAATTCAACAGACTTATTTTTACCCACAAAGCTCCCCTTTAACCGTTACTATAGTACCATCCAATTGAAATATTATCAACTTGTTGCCCATTATTTTCGTAAAAAAAGTGCCCCAAAATCACTTGGGGCACTCAAGGTTATTATATAGTTTAATTTATACTGCCAAGAAGAACTTGATAAGGAAGATTGCTGAAATTACATATGTAAGAGCTGAAACTTCCTTTGCCTTTCCGGTAAATATTTTAACTATAGTATATGAAATAAGACCAAGACCGATTGCATGTCCAATTGATCCTGAAATTGGCATTGCAATAAGCATGATTGCTACAGGAAGCGCAATCGAAATATCTGCAAAATCAATCTTTGAAAGCGAGCTAACCATAAGAACACCTACATAGATAAGTGCTGCTGATGTAGCTGCTGCAGGAATTACTGCTGCAACAGGTGAAATGAAGATGCATGCTAAAAATACAACGCCGCAGGTAATAGCGGTAAGACCAGTTCTACCACCAGCCTCTACACCTGATGCTGACTCAATGAATGTAGTAACGGTAGAAGTACCGGTGCATGAACCAACTACAGTTCCGATAGCATCTGAAAGAAGTGCTTCTTTCATGTTAGGCATGTTGCCCTGCTCATCTACCATGTTTGCACGTGAAGCGGTACCAACCAAGGTTCCAATAGTATCAAACATATCGATGATACAGAAGGTGATTACAAGAGTAATAATTGTAAACCAGCCAATATCCATAAGACCGCTAAAGTTAAACTTAAATAAAGTTGTAGCAGCCATATCACCAAATGCTGGAGTCCAAGATGCAGCCATAAGTGATGCAAATGGATTTGTTCCAAGGAATGCTGCCTGACCAATCCAGTATACAACTGAAGCTACAAGCATACCGATGATAACACATGCTTTAACACCCTTCTGAGCAAGGACAACGATAGTAAATAATCCAACGAAAAGGGTAATTACTGAAAGAACCATCACTGGATAAGCTGAGCCCATAGTAGCTTTTGCATTGCCAGCGGTAAGTGCTCCAAAGAAGTCTTTCATAACAAAGAATTGATTGAAGTTCTCATCTGCAATATAGATATTTGAACCAAAACCAATGTTCATAAGCATAAGACCAATTGCAGGTGAAATACCAAGTCTAACGCCAAGTGGAATTGCCTCTACAATCTTCTCTCTGATATTAAAAATAGAAAGAATAAGGAAAACAATACCTTCGATAAGAACGATGCAAAGAACTGACTGAAATGATTTAACATAATCCATACCAACCATTGCAACAAGGTTACCTGTAACAACCGCAAAGAAAGTATTAATTCCCATACCTGGTGCAAGGCAGAATGGCTTATTAGCTAAAAGACCCATTGCAACCATAGCAACAAAGGATGCGATACAGGTAGCCAAGAATACGCCGTTCCAAAGTGGTGATCCTACATCATAATTTGTAAGAATGTTTGGATTCAGGGCAATGATATAAGCCATTGTCATGAATGTTGTCAAACCAGCGATAATCTCTGTTTTGACGGTTGTTCCGTTTTCTTTGAGTTTAAATAATTTTTCCAAAACTCTCTCCTTTCCTATTTACCTTCATATTTTAAGACAGAGTCAACTCTGTATTTACTGAGTTTTTCTCTGCCATTAAGGCCCTGAAGCTCCATTAAAACTAAAATATCAGCTACTTCCCCGCCCAAAGCTTCAATAAGCTTACAGCAGGCTTCGATTGTGCCTCCAGTAGCAAGAAGATCGTCAATTACAACAACCTTATCGCCTTCCTTTACAGCATCTAATAATATTTCAAGCTCCGCTGTGCCATATTCAAGCTCATACTTTTCAGATATGGTTTTGGCCGGAAGTTTTCCCTTTTTTCTTACTAAGGTAATAGGCTTATGAAGCTCATATGCAAGCACGCTTCCAAAAATAAAACCTCTTGATTCCGCTAATGCAAGCACATCAAACTCAACATCCTTAAGGCATTCGAGCATAAGATCAATAGCAAGCTTAAATCCATCAGCATCACGTAGTACAGTAGTGATGTCTCTAAACATTATTCCTGGTTCTGGAAAGTCAGGTATTGTTCTTACATAGTCCTTTAAATCTTTCATTTTACACCCCATCATGATCGCAGTCGCAATCGTCTCCCATTACTTCTCTTGCATAAACACGCTTCTTATCGCGTTCTTCCTCTACAAGTCTGCTTAATTTCTCTTTTACTTCCTGTGGGTTTTTAATATTCTTAATCTCAAAATTACCCATGGTTTTATCATAGCTGTTCACTTTGATAGTTCCCATGTTTCCCATCTTTTGGAGAAGATTTCTTGTCAAAGATAAATCATTTATTCTGTAAAGGCGAACTTCATCAGTATTTGTGGTGAAAAATCCTGTATCTATTAAAAGTCTGTTATCAGTCAGAGAATACTTTGTAAATGACCAAGGAAGGCCAAATAAAATCCATCTTTTTCTGTCACTCCATAAAATCTCATTATTTTCCATAATGCCTCCTAGCTTTCAAAATGTGTTGTCATTACATACTCACCACAATCAAATCCATTAGAGTTATATAAGTGAAGGACAATATGTCCGTCAGTGTTATCAGTAACTACCATCTTATACTCGCCGTAATCTGGCAAAATAGTAAATTCGTTACCTGACTTTGTAATTCTTGCATCAGAATTCCAGATATATGAATCCTCTGGTATATCCCATGTGATATTACCTATCTCACCATCCACATCAATCACATCAGAAAAGATTGAAATATTCATTGTGACATTAAGAGATTCATTGTGGTAAGAACCTGCAAGCTGATAATCTTCAACAGGAAGAGACTCTGGATACTCTACATTTATATCCTCCATATATCCTGAAAATTCCTCAAAGCCTTCATTTTCTGCAAGGTTATTAAATGCTTTGCAAGGCAAGGTATCTGGATATGGCTGACTAAATCTTATTGAAAGCCAGGTGGTGAAATCATTGTTGAGTTCGCCAACACTTTTTCCAGGAAGATAAAACTCAAAATCCTTTGCATTATCAAATCCGTAAGGCTCCGAACAGATATATTTTATGCCATCTTCTTTACTGATTTCTTCTGTGTTAGGGGTACCTTCCTGAGTGATACTCTCCAATGAACATGTATAGGTAAATTCATCTTTTTTTACAAGCTCGGTAAACTTACCACTAAAATTGCAGTAATAAACTGTTCCATTTTCATAGCCATCGCCAACATCTCCCATATCACTGTCATGGAAGCTTCCTTCAAATGCTCCATCATCATAGATTGTCACATCTGTAGACCATGCGCCTGCGCCTGACATAAAACTGTAATTACCAGCAAATGTAGCAAAAGTAACTTCACCTGGATTAGCAACCGGTTCATGTTCTTCTGGAGTCTGAGGCTCAACAAGACTTTCTGGAACCTGTGAAATATCCTCTTCTTTTTCTTCAGAAACCTCCACCTTTGGAGCTTCCTTTTTTGCTCCACAGGCCGACACACCTATAGCCAAAGTCATAGCTAAAAATAATGCTATTATTCTTCTTTTCATAGTTATTCTCCTATTTTTTTAATATATAGGAATACCTCCATATCACTATCCTTAAAATTATCTGTTTTTGTTATTTCCATCAAGACATTTTCGTAGCCATCTTCAATTTTTCTTCGATAGATAAGCGTAAAATCATCATCATGTTTCTCGAAATATCTTCTTAAATAGTCAAGATTTGTTTTTTCGATAAATCTATCTTTATCTTCTGGATGAACCTGACCACTTTGGGCAAACAGAGTAAGCCATTTTGAAATAGATTCATCACTATAGCCTTTGTCTTTTTTCATTTCAGATTCATTGGTTTTGATAATCCTGTAATTATCCTCTGAAAGATTAACAGATAAAATCTTTATATAGGACTTACAAATCATATCATAGACCTGTTTTTGACTTCTTCTGTCCTGACCACCATGTCTGTAATAAGCTTCCTTGCTTTCATACATTCGCTGATCAGCAATCTCCTCAAGTTCATCTACAGTCTTATCTGGAAATTCATTTCGTGAAGCAAAACCATATGAAATAGATAAAGAATCTACTTCCTTACCTGTCCATGCCAACATAGAGTTATCAAGATCGTCTGCAAGAAGCTTTATTCTCTCATCGCTCGCAACAATTATAGCATTGAATTCATCTCCACCTATTCTAAAGACTTTACCATAAGCTCCAAGGCATCTTGATAAAACTTCTGCTGCGCCACGTAAAAGTTCATCGCCAGCTGAATGTCCAATATCATCATTTACAACTTTTAAACCATTAACATCCAAAGAGCAAATAACATATGAAAGATCACTATCCGACTTCAAATCCCTAATCGCTTCTTCATATGCTCTTCTATTAAGAAGTCCCGTAAGCTCATCTATAGTGGATTTTTTAATTAATTCCTCTTCCTTACGTTTTTCTTCTTCAATAATCTGAGTAACAAAAAGGACTTTTGATAAATTACCATTTCTATTTCTTTCATACTCAATAAACTGTGCTTTTGCCCAGCCATTTATTGCTCCATGAAAATCAATTGCCATAACTTTTCTACCATTAAGTCTTTCATCCAAGGTAGAAAAATCAGTAAATTCAAGCATCATATCAAGATGCTCTGGTCGTACAGAAGCCTTCATTGCTTCATGTAGAATGCATTGACCTCCATTAGCGACATGCTTCTTGTAAAGAACATGTAATAATTCTACTGTATCAATTTCCTTGCAGCCATCCGTCTCTAAATCGAAAAGATGTATCGTATGATATGTATCTGCAAGTTTTTCAACTATCCTATGCTGTTCCTCAAGTTCCTTTTTCTCGTCATCTATTACCTGAGTAGTAAATACAAAGCGATCCGCGTTGCCATCCTTATCCCTGTTTATAACAACAAACTGTGCTCTAAACCAGCCCACATTCTTTCCCAGCAAATCACATGAAATTGTGTTTTTCAGTTTCATCTTAGCGGAAAGATTATCTATATTTACGAAGAGCTTCGCTAAATCAACATATTCCTCGTTTACAACATTTTCTATAAAGTTATTAAACTTATCTTTATAATCTTCCTTTTCGGAAAGCAGTTTCTTTACTCTGTCATCACTATCAAGCTGAATAAGCTCCTTAGCTTCAGTATCAATGATAAACATTGTTTTATAAATGTTTGCCATTCCTGACATAGTTCTAAGGAACTGACCTTCAAGCTCATTGGTCACGACACCAATATAATTTATAAGATTTGGTATCATGCCCTCTGTGCTATCGCTTGTCAAAGCGTTTTCATCTATGAAATACTCATCTGATACTTTCTCTCCTTCTCTGGCCATCACATAGACCATAGTAGAGTTAAAGAAATGCAGATAATCACCTACTCTAAGAATCTCACCTCTTGTAAAAAAGCCCACAGTCGTTGCAATATCCTCAAAAAATGAGGTTTCCATACTGCTCATCTCATCCCCCAGATATCTTCTTCTGGATGCACATGAATAAATATGAATAACATCAGGAGCAAATTCAGCCATTTCAGGAACAGCTTTTTTTGATGCGTCAATTATAGTCTGCTTGTCTCCATACGAGAGCCTTAATTTCATCCCGTTTTCAACACCAATCAAGACGCTTATACATTCATCATTTTCATCTCTAAATGGCTGACGAATGCATTCAACACCATCAACTTCTACAAGCATAGGAAATTGAATTGACTTTAGTTTAAGACTGTCTACCGAACCAATATTAAGATACTTTCTGTATATCTCCATTGGAGAC
>JAKSSE010000089.1 GCA_024403255.1 Lachnospiraceae bacterium | reverse complement strand
TAAAGTCTTTATCGACTTCTATTTTTGTGTTTTCTCAGCCTTTTGATGTTTTGAATCTTATTGGCTCTATTCCTGATATTATTTCTTCCAAGCTTCTCTCGGACGATTTCATCTATCATCTTGATCAGGCCAACTCAAACATCCAGTACCTCATCAAATATTTCAATGATGAGATAAACCCTCACCTGAAAAAGGAAATGAAGAAGCTTAAGAAATATCATCCAAAGGATACTACCATCCCCTATGCCGATTTCACCATCGACAGACCTCCGGTGTTCAAAAATGTGGTTAATGAACAATTGGATTATCTCGATCTTCTTAACAGTTCTGATAAGGAGATTAAACCTGTCAAACATCGCGGTAAGTTTTCCTATGGTGGCTGCTGTCCGTTTTGTGGTGCCCCAAAGGAATATATTTACGACAATAATAATCGTGGCCAGTATCTGTGCAAGTGCTGCCATCACACCTTCACCGTTAAATCCACACCTAAGCTTGACTCTGTAGAAATGTACTGTCCCTACTGTGGAAGAAAGCTTTCTCCAAATCATGATCGTAAAGGTTACATCGTCTATGTATGCCCAAGCAAAAAGTGTTCCTACTATAAAGAGAACAAGGCTCTCTTTGATGCAGGTGATACCGAACGTTTCCTTACTTCTTCTAAACAGCTCAGATTTCGCTATACCTACAGGGATTTCAAGTTCAATCTTGAATCTCTCAAGGATACATGCATCAAAGCCAATACAAAGGTAAATCTTTCAAAGATACACTTTGATCAGAAGGTTCTGGGACTTATTCTTACCTATTACATAAACTATGGCCTTTCTTCAAGAAAGACTGCACTGATCCTAAGAGAGGTTCATGGTCTCAATATCTCCCATCAGACCGTGATCAACTATGCACAGAGTGTTTCCTCTATCATCAAACCAATGATTGATAAGTATCCCTATAAGCTTGGAAGCACCCTTGTAGGTGACGAGACCTATGTATGGGTTCGTGGAAAGAATCACTATGTATTCTTCTTCTCGGATCCGGACACTAAGATCATTACATCCTATGACATCCATGCCACACGTGATACCGAGAATACATGCCGTTCCATCATGAAATGCCTTGGCTTCTATAATGAGATTCCCAAGGATATGACCTTCATCACAGATGGCAATCCGATCTATAATGCAGCACAGCTGTTCTTCAAGATAAATGGAATTGAATTCGATCTTCATCAGGTCATAGGTGTAAAGAACAAAGATGAAGAATCCAAAAAATATAGACCATACAAACAAATTGAAGAACGTCTTAACCGCACATACAAGATGAACTATCATGGTACAAATGGTTATGACAAGCTTGAAACAGCCAATATCTACATGGTCCTATGGGTTGGATTCCATAACTTTCTTAGAAAACATTCATCATTGAAATACAGAACACCCGTTGATGATGGTCTTTTTGAAGAAGATATGCTCATGCAGGATAGATGGCTCAAGTTCATTGAACTAAGCGAACAGTACCACTAATTCATTCAGTTTTTTCAAAAGAAATACATGAAAAAGTTCTTTTTGTCATGCCTTTTTCAAGAAGGCACGACATACTGAATCTTTATACTTTCCCTGAATTCTGGATGATTCACATCATTCAGATTTTTTTATCTGAATCCATTCAAATTCAGCTCTGGATTTTGGTAGTTTTCATAAACTCTTTACACTACCGCCCTAAATAATATTATATTACTTTCTTTGTTTATGCGTGTATTTAATATACATTATCTTAACATTTATACTAAGAATCTATTTTGAAAATAGTATTGAATTGTCTCTTTCGTATTACTCAAATTTGAATATCTTTTTTGTATAACCACGTTCTTGTATATGAACTTAAAAATCAAAACAGTCCTTTCTTCCCTTATCTATGAAATACATGATAAAATATATATGTTATATATTATATAATTCTTTTATAGAGAGGTAGTTTTTTATGGAACATATTGATAATTTTGAAGATGCTAGAATTTATATAGAAGGTGATATAGGTGGAATATATGATTTTTGGATGAAACGACGTATCTATAAGCAAGCTATATTATTTTCTGGTATTTTTTTAATTATGGTACTTGTTGCTGCTGCTTCATCTAATGATCCTTCTATATTATATTTATCTCCAATGTGTATATTGCTTGTTTTACCAAATACTTTACTAAATCTTTCAAACCAAAAAAGTCGTATAAAAAGCATTAAGTCTGGTACGTATTTTACACTTTTGACACCCGAAAAAGTTATTGAACAAACAAATCGTCAAATAGATATTGCGAACGAATATAAAAACGATAGACAATTTATGGAACA
>JAKSSE010000088.1 GCA_024403255.1 Lachnospiraceae bacterium | reverse complement strand
ACTTAAAATCCCGTGGTGGCGACATCGTGCCGGTTCGACCCCGGCCTGCGGCATAGATTTTAGGAGTCCCTTTTGGTACTCTTTTCTTTTTACTGTTATTCTTGACTTTCCCCTCATAAAATAATAATATATTGAACATAAACCCACTTGGCAGGTAGGTTTATGGAAAGAGAGTTATTATGGATAAGATTGTATATTTAGATAATGCGGCAACAACTAAAGTAGCCCATGAAGTCGTGGAGGCTATGTTGCCATATTTTGAAGAGGATTATGCGAATCCATCTTCTACATATCGTTTTGCTGGCCGTAGTACAAAGGCTGTTGATGAGTCTCGTCAGACAATAGCAGATTTTCTTGGATGCGAGGCTAGGGAAATTTATTTTACTGGTGGCGGTAGTGAGTCAGATAACTGGGTTCTTAAGTCAGTTGCTGAAAACTTTAAGGATAAAGGAAAGCACATTATAACCAGTACTATTGAGCATCATGCAATTCTTCACACATGTGATTACCTTGAGAGCCAGGGATATGAAATTACATATGTGAATGTTGATGAAGATGGAATAATAAAGCTTGATGAATTAAAAGCAGCTATAAGACCAGATACCATTCTTATTTCTGTAATGTTTGCAAATAATGAGATTGGTTCAGTACAGCCAATAGCAGAAATTGGAAAAATTGCTCATGAAGCCGGAGTTTTATTCCATACAGATGCAGTTCAGGCTTATGGACATCTTCCAATAAACGTTCAGGAAATGAATATAGATTTTCTTTCTGCATCAGGACATAAGATAAATGGTCCCAAAGGTATTGGTATTTTTTATGCTAAAAAAACCATTAAGCTTGGTTCATTTATTCATGGAGGCGGTCAGGAGAGAGGTAAAAGAGCAGGTACACACAATACACCAGGTATTGTTGGTTTTGCAAAAGCTACTGAACTTGCAAAAGCAAAGCTTGAAGAGCGCATTAAATACGAAACAGAACTTAGGGATTATTTAATAGCTCAGATTGAGGAAAAGATTCCATACGCAAGGTTAAACGGTCATAGAGAAAAAAGACTTCCTAATAATGTAAACTTCTGTTTTAGATTTATAGAGGGAGAAAGTCTTTTGATGTGGCTTGATCAGAGCAACATCTGTGCATCATCAGGTTCAGCATGCACATCAGGAAGCCTTGACCCATCTCATGTTTTGCTTGCAATTGGGCTTCCACATGAGATAGCACATGGTTCGCTTCGTTTGACACTGTCAGATGAGACTACAAAAGAAGACATAGATTTCACTGTTTCTGAACTTACAAAGATAGTTGAAAATCTACGTAATCTTTCACCGTTATATGAAGATTTTGTAAAAGAGGGTAAATAAATGAGTCAGGTAATTGAGTATAGCGAAAAGGTAATGGATCACTTCAAAAATCCACGTAATGTAGGTGAGATTGAAAATGCAAGTGGTGTTGGCACTGTAGGTAATGCCAAGTGCGGCGATATCATGAGAATTTATCTTGATATTGATGAAAATCAGGTTATAAAAGATTGCAAGTTTAAGACCTTTGGTTGTGGGGCTGCTGTTGCTACTTCTTCAATGGCAACAGAGATGGTTATAGGTAAAACTGTAAACGAAGCTCTTCTTGTAACTAATAAGGCTGTTATGGAAGCTTTAGATGGACTTCCACCAGTAAAGGTTCACTGCTCACTTCTTGCTGAAGAAGCAATTCATGCAGCACTTTGGGATTATGCTGAAAAGAACAACATTACTATTGAAGGACTTAAGCCACCAGTAAAAGATATCGAAGAGTCAGACAAGATCGACGAAGAGTAATATGATTATATCTACAAAAGGTCGATATGCACTTAGAGTGATGATAGACCTAGTTCAAAATCAGGAAGAAGGTTATATTCCGCTTAAGGATATTGCAGAGCGTCAGGATGTTTCGGAAAAGTATCTGGAGGCCATAATCAAGGATTTGGTAAAAGCAGGTCATGTAGTTGGTTTAAGAGGTAAAGGCGGTGGATATAAGCTTAGCAGGGATGCAGCAACATATACTGCCTGGGATGCGATAAGCGCCACGGAAACTGGACTATCTCCTGTAGCATGTTTAGGGGAAGGTTCCTCAGAGTGCCCTCACGAAGCAGCCTGTGTCACACTTCCTATGTGGAAAGACTTCAATGAGAATATTGAAGAGTTTTTTAAGAAGTATCATATAGTAGATATGGTATAAAAAATGCTTGACAGAGTCGTAAGACTAAAGTAATATAGGTCAGTACGGCTAACACCCAAGCCGTTTGTTGTATATTAAACTGTCCGTGTCCGGATTTGATATACATATTATTTATAGAAGATTCGGAGGTGAATGCAAAATGGCAAACATTAAATCAGCAAAGAAGCGTGTTGA
>JAKSSE010000087.1 GCA_024403255.1 Lachnospiraceae bacterium | reverse complement strand
TGTAAATGATATCATCGAAATGTAATAAAGTTCCGACATGGAAATGTAGGAATTATAGCATTTTCGATGGTATCTTTTTTGTTTATAATGATGTTATCTTTTTACGGAGGTACCCCGCATGCGAGACGACATCAAAGACACCATCGCATTTTTAGCGAAGGAGGACATTTCATTGTTTAATAAGGCTGAACTGGCCAGGCGATATAACTGTGATCCCAGAACTATTGATCGGTATCTGAAGATTCAGTCAGGTGAACTGATTCCTAAACCCAGTTCTAGAGTCTATCATTCTAAACTTGATGATTATAAAACAACCATCATCAACAAAGTGGATGTGTATGGCTGTACCGCTATGGCAGTCTACAAATTTATTAAAAAGAAAGGCTATGCCGGCAAATACAGCATTGTTGCTGACTTTGTGAAGCAGCATAAAGATATCGAAACTAAGAAGGCAACTATAAGATTTGAAACCAATCCCGGCCTGCAAGCCCAAGTTGATTGGAAGGAAGATATGACACTTGTAAATCGAAAAGGTCAAGCCTTTAAAATCAACATCTTTCTAATGGTCATGGGCTTTTCTAGAAAGAAATTCATCAGGATTACATCAGACCGAAGTCAGGAAGTTCTTTTCCAGTGTATGATTGAAGCTTTTAGATTCTATGGTGGGCTCCCCCACGAGATTCTCTTCGACAACATGAAGACTGTTGTAGACCATGCCAAAAGCTCATTTGCTCAGACTGTGTACAACGACAAGTTCGAGGCTTTTGCAAAAGACATGGGTTTTACTCCAATAGCCTGTAGACCGTATAGGCCACAGACCAAAGGCAAGGCAGAGGCTCTTGCAAAGCTAATGGATAGGCTTAAAGTCTATAACGAGGAATTCGATAGCTGGGACGATCTTATAGCCATATCCAATGAATTCCTAAAAGACATTAACCAAGAGTTATCACAAGGATGCGACGACATTCCTGACATCCTTTTTGAAAAAGAAAAAGAGTATCTTCTTCCTCTTCCTCATATGGAACTGTTACAAAGTTACGTCTCCCGCCAAGAAGAAAAAACTTATCCTGTAAACAGAGAATCCATGATTAAGTATGAAGGTCGAAAATACTCTGTGCCTACTCGTTATATAGGCGAAAGAATGACCGTCACCACAGACGATAGCGGTACTCTCAGCATTTATTATAACAACCACTTGGTTGTATGTCACGAAATAACTTCTCGCAGGTATAACTATACCATTGAAACAGCTTGTGACATACTAAAGAGCGATGCCATGCGTGGTCGCTCAGATGCTGAAGTTCTTAACTTCGTCCAACATAATCTTTTAAACATGGACAGATGTATAGGAGGACTATAATAAATGTATGCAAATCTAGTTAACAACCTTGATGAGCTGGGCTTTACCGATGTAGAGCCCTTTATGTCAGAATACTTAACCAAAATATCCAAGGAAGGAATAAGCGTTCAGGATGCATTAATTGAAATCACTAACAGAGAAATCGGATTACGTAATAACCGTGCAGCACAAATACAAGTAGCTGTATCACACTTCCCTTATGCTAAGACTATTGATGGTTATGACTTTACCTTTCAGCCATCAGTTAACAAAACTGAGATAAAAGATCTAGCTACTCTAAGGTTCTTAGAACATTCGGAGAATATCCTGTTCTTTGGAACTCCAGGTACAGGCAAGACTCACTTGGCAACGGCTCTTGGAATACAAGCTGCACAGCACAGAAATATAACCTATTTCATTACCTGCCACGACCTTATTCAAACCCTTAGGAAAGCTTATGATGAGAATCGATTAGAAGCAAGACTCAAACACTTTGCCAAGTACAAGCTTCTTATCATTGATGAGATTGGCTATCTTCCTATCGATAAAATAGGAGCAAATCTATTCTTCCAGCTCATAGCTAAGCGATATGAACACAACTCAACAATCATTACAACAAACCAACCTTTTAGCAAGTGGGGAGAAGTCTTCTCTGATGCAATGCTTGCCAACGCTATTCTTGATAGGCTTCTGCATCATGCACACGTCATCAAGATGATAGGGCCATCATATAGAACTAAGGACTATTATGAGCTTCTTGATGGTGATGAGCAGAAATCAGGTCGGTAAAAAACTACATTTTCATTTCGGAACTTTTATGCATTTTCATGTTGACATTTACACATACAAAGGGGACTGTTAAATAGCTAAAAAAATACCGGCTGATAGCCGGTATTTTTTTAATTCTTTAATCTTATAAAATCCAGAAAATCTTCTTCAGATAAGGCTTTACTAAAATAAAATCCTTGAATATAATCAATTCCCATTATTTCTACATAATCAAGCTGTTCTTTTGTTTCAACACCTTCTGCGATAATTTTCAAATTCATAAAT
>JAKSSE010000086.1 GCA_024403255.1 Lachnospiraceae bacterium | reverse complement strand
AAAAAGAGCCCATAAGACCTAAAAATATGCAGAGTATCCCTACTCATACATACATTCACGTCTTATGGACTCTTTAAAAATGCAACTTGTTTTTGACAAGCACGTTATGTATATCGGGAACGATATATGAAAAGTTAACCCCAGATAAGAAATTTTTTTAATTTTCTTTTTTTGTTGTTTTGCTTTGAATTATGTGTGAATTTTCATATACTTTAATTTGAAAAGAAAAAGGAAGGATGGATCAATGAGCAATAATCTTAATGATGTTAAAATTATTAAAATATATAATGCACGTGATGATATAGAAGCTGGTATGATAGCAGCTGCTTTGGAAGAATATGGTATATATTGTCACATTATGGAATCCGGCTCAGGGGATTGGCTTAAAATCACGCAAGGCTTTTCAGTATTTGGCCAGGACATCTATGTGAAAGAACAAGATGCAGACAAGGCCTCCGCTATTATTCAGGATATTGTCCGTAGCTATGAAACTGAGGAGACACCTTTTGAAAGTATCGAGGCTGAATTGGAGGCGGATGATACTTTGACGAATGAATCTATAAATTATCCCTGGTTTCGAAATAAAAGATTATTAACAAGAATTTTTATAATTGTCTTTGTTGTCTTAACATTGATTACTTTTTTGTTGGCCAACACCTTGTAAGAGAAGCGTTTCTCACATTTTGAATATTTTTTTCTGAAATGTGATTGACAATCTAACTCACGGGTGTATAATACAATCAAACATATGAATACTTGTTCATATGTAACAACATAATAAATTAATTTAAAGAAAAAATATAAAAGGGTAAAAGGAGTAAAAAAATGAAAAAAACTTACAAAATCGAAGTAGACTGCGCTAACTGTGCAAATAAAATGGAAGAAGCTGCTAAGAAAACAGCAGGTGTAGCTGATGCAAGCGTTAACTTTATGACACTTAAGATGGCTGTTGAGTTTGAAGATGGCGCTGATGTAAAAGCAGTTATGAAAGAGGTTCTCGCAAACTGCAAGAAAGTAGAAGATGATTGTGAGATTTACATCTAAATGCTTACAAGATCTACATTTAATGAGTAAGAGGAAAAAGAAATGACTAAGAAACAGAAAAAGGTCTTATATAGAATCATAATCGCGGCAGTGCTTGTTGTCTTATTCAGTGTATTGCCACTAGATAAGCTTCCCTATTCCAATGTGATCACATTCGTTCTATTTATGATCCCATACCTTGTAATCGGATATGATATTTTGAAAAAGGCTTTAAAGGGAATCAAGAATAAACAGGTTTTTGATGAGAACTTTTTGATGGCGGTTGCAACTCTTGGCGCTATTTTGCTTGGCGATTTTAAAGAGGGCGTCGCAGTTATGCTGTTCTACCAGATCGGGGAATTGTTCCAGAGTTACGCGGTTGGTAAGAGCAGAAGAAATATCAGCGAGTTAATGGATATCAGACCGGATTATGCCAATATTGAAGTGGATGGAAATTTGGAGAAAGTTGATCCGGATGAGGTTGAAGTAGGTTCTATTATTGTTGTAAAACCAGGTGAGAAAGTTCCGATTGATGGTGTGATCGTTGAAGGAAGTTCTTCTTTAAATACCAGTGCTTTAACAGGTGAGAGCGTACCTAGAGAGGCAAAGACCGGCGATGAGGTCATCAGCGGTTGTATTAACATGAATGGTCTTTTGAAAATCAGAACTTCAAAAGAATTTGGGGAGTCAACTGTTTCTAAGATTTTAGATCTTGTAGAAAATGCAAGTTCTAAGAAATCGAAATCAGAGCAGTTTATTTCTAAATTTGCAAGATATTACACACCGGCTGTTTGCTACTGTGCCTTAGCTCTTGCAATCCTGCCTCCACTTGTTAATTTAGTGGTTTTACATGCTCCTGCAGACTTTGGAACATGGATTTATAGGGCATTGACCTTCTTAGTCATTAGCTGCCCTTGTGCCCTTGTAATCAGCATTCCACTTAGCTTTTTCGCCGGAATAGGAGCTGCAAGCAAAGCCGGAGTGCTTGTAAAAGGATCTAACTACATGGAAACTCTGTCTCAGACAAAAACGGTTGTTTTTGATAAGACAGGAACCATGACAGAAGGTGTATTTGAGGTAACAGGAGTACATCACAATACATTGGATGAGAAGGAACTCTTAATGTATGCTGCTCATGCAGAGAGCTTTTCATCACATCCAATCAGTGTAAGTATTCAAAAAGCTTACGGAAAAGAGATTGATCAGTCTATTGTGACTGATATAGAAGAAATAAGTGGTCATGGTGTGACAGCGAAAGTGAATGGAGTAGCTGTGGCAGCAGGTAACCAGAAACTTATGAAGAAAATGGGAATTGCCTGCGATGATTGTAGTGGAATTGGTACAGTTGTTCATTTGGCAATTGACGGTGCTTATGCAGGTCATCTCCTGATTTCTGATAAAATGAAAGC
>JAKSSE010000085.1 GCA_024403255.1 Lachnospiraceae bacterium | reverse complement strand
CAACCGAGCGTTACAAGCATCTTTCAAGACTTATCGCTCTTTACGGCGTAGAGGAGTAATCCTTATAGTCAAACGCAAAAGGCGTCCACTTCGGTGGACGTCTTTTTTTGCAATTTTTTATATTGACACCATAACGTCTATTAACTAACATATGTGGCATGTGAGTAGATTCATAGAAAGAGAGAAGAAAAATGAATAAAAAAATCAAATTGGTAGCGGCTACATTTGCTGCATTTGTAACGCTTACAATGAGCGTTTCAACAACGGCACATGCTGTAGAACTTACAGATTCAAAGACAGATGGTAGTGGAAACTTTTTCGCTGCGGGGGAAGTAGTAGATACTTCTGCTGAATGTGTTACTGCAATTGAAAATGAGTGCTTTTTAGTTGGACAGACTACATATTTAAGAAATGTAACTGTTGACGGATCGGCATTTGTGGCTGGTGCAAATGTTAATGTGGATGATGCATTGATTGGATCATCACTTTTTGTAGCTGGCTCTGAGGTTTCAGTAGATGCTGTTGCAAATAATAATATCTGGGCAGCTGGTTCTAATGTTAAATTGTCAGAAGATACTTCTGTTAAAGGATTGCATGCAGCCGGTGCAAGTGTAACAGTTGGTGGTGAGTACACACAGGTTGATGCCTGTGGTGGATCAGTTTATTTTGATGCGAAGGTAGACGGAGATGTAAACATCGAGGCAGAGAATGTCACAATTGGTCCAAACGCAGACGTAACAGGAAATATTAACGTTACTTATTCAACAAATCTTAATCAGGATGATAATGCCAAGGTTCCAAACTTGAATGTCACCAAGGTTGAATCATCAGAAGAAAAGATGGAAGAAGCAGCTAGAAAGGCAGTCGTTAATAGCATTGTTGCTAAAATCAAGATGGCATTCTATATGCTCTTTGCAAATTCTGTAATTGCAGTAATTTTAGCCCTTTTATTCAACAGCAGTTTAAAGAAAGCATATGAGTACTGCACTACAAAGACAGGTTCATTTATTGGCTTTGGTGCTCTTATAGCTATTATGGCTCCTACTGCGATATTTATTGCAGCAATTACTATAATCGGTGCACCAGCAGCAGGCCTTGCACTTATGGTATATGCTACTGTAGGCTTTGGCTGTAAGGTATTTACCTTTGGATCACTGGTTCGAGAACTTATTTTCACACACACTAAATCAAGACTACATCCTATAGCTGAAACAGTTCTTGCAGTATTGCCACTTGCAATCGTTCGTCAGCTTCCGGTTATCAAAAGCCTTGTAGGGCTCGCCTGTGCAATTTATACATGGGGATATATAGTGCTTGCAATATACGATAAATTGCAAAAAGAAAAACAGATAACAACAGAAACAGAATAACAGGAAAAAACGCCAGAAATCTGGCGTTTTCTTAATTTTGCACTTATTCACTTTTGTGATATAATGTCTCTATATATTCACGGGGGTGTTTATGAATAGAGAAGACTTAATAAAATCATTATCAGACTCTATGGGAGCAGGCCACGTCTCTTATGAAAGAGCGATGACACTTATGCGAGAGTATGGACAGAAAAAGACCATTCATCCTGAAGTTGCACAGATTGCACTTGAAGCTATGCAGTATATGAAAGAGAACCGCAGAAACTTCACTTTTGAGGATGGTACATTATATATTGACGGTAAGCCAGAAAGAAAACTTTTCTAGGAAAGGCACGAAATGGAAAATTTAGGAAATACTCAATATTTTAAGGTTCAGAAGGAAGCTCCAATTACTGTAGAGGAGACCATTAAGCAGGTTTATGCTGCTCTTAAGGAAAAAGGATATAATCCAATCAGCCAGATGGTCGGCTATATTATGAGTGGAGACCCAACATACATAACAAGCCACAATAATGCACGAAGCCTTATATCTAAGGTTGAGCGAGATGAGCTTGTTGAGGAACTTATGAATCATTACGTAAAGACAAACGGGCTGGAGTAATGAGTAGAATTCTTGCATTAGATTTCGGGTCGAAAACTGTCGGTGTGGCGGTTAGCGACCCGCTTCTTTTTACGGCGACCGGAATAGAAATCATACGCCGTGAAAGAGAAAATAAACTTCGACAGACACTTGCCAGGATTGTAGAGCTTGTGGATGAATATCAGCCTGAAAAAGTGGTTTTGGGACTTCCACTTATGCCTGAAGGCGATGAGGGTGAAAGGTGCGAAAAGACAAGGGAGTTTGCTGAAATGTTAAAAAGCAGAATCAGTGTACCAATTGTTTTTCAGGATGAGAGACTTACAACGGTTGAGGCTGAAGAAATAATGGCGGGCCTTGGCATTGCGAAAAAAGACTATAAAGCCTATGTGGACATGGTGGCTGCAAAGGTTATATTGGAGGATTACTTAAATGGAAAAGATAATCTTTGAAAATGAAGAAGAAAAAGTAGAATTTTTTGTTATTGAACAGAC
>JAKSSE010000084.1 GCA_024403255.1 Lachnospiraceae bacterium | reverse complement strand
TTTGTGAGGTGACCCCAAAAAGTTAGACTTTTTAAGCGTAGCAGTTTTGGCTGCTACGCTATTTTTATGCAGCCAAGAGGTTGAGACGATATTGCACCGGGCTCATCCATCCTAGTTTCTCTTTAATTCTTTGTTCGTTATAATACTTTATATATCGCTCTATTTCTGATTTTAATTCTTCATAGCTGTAATAAACCACACCATAATAGATTTCTTGTTTAAGTAATCCAAAGAAATTTTCCATAATTGAATTATCGAGACAGTTTCCTTTTCTGGACATACTTTGAAATATTCGTTCTTCTGCAAGTCTGTGGGAGTACGCTTTCATCTGGTAAGCCCATCCTTGATCCGAATGAAATGTTCTACGGTATGGACAGTCAGATGTTATTTCAATGGCTTTATCTAGTGCATCCATTACATTTTTTGCAGAAGGATGTTTATCAATTCCATAGCTCAATATTTCACCATTACACATATCCATAAATGGGTCTAGATAGAGTTTGTGCATGGTCATATGCCCTTTTGCATCAACTTCATAATACTTGAATTCTGTAGTGTCAGTTGCGATTTTCTGGTGTAGTATGTGTGTATTAAAACGACGTCGTATTCTATTAGGAGCAACAGTTCCAACTTTACCTTTGTAAGAACTGTATTTACGGCTTTTTCTAGTAAATGAAGTAACCTGCAAATCAAGCTTTTGCATAATTCTCTGCACTTTCTTTTTGTTGATACAGTACCCTTGATTTTTTAATTCTCCTAGCATCCGGCGATAACCATAATCCTTATTAGTCTTGCGAATTTCATGCATCTTTTCTTCGATTTCTTTATCAGGATTTTCTCTATCAAATCTTTTTTGCCAATACATATATGTTGCTTTAGGCATTTCAGTATAGGAGAGAAGGTCTTTTAGTCTAAATTCTCCTCGGAGACTGCTGATGACGAGTGCCGTTCTCTCATTTTTGCCTCGTCCTCTAAACGCAGTCTCCTCAGTTCTTTTAAAAACGCGTTCTCTATTCTTAGTTTAAGGAGTTCATCCTCTAATTCTTTTACATGTTCGACACTTGTATCTACAACGCGTTCTTCTGTTTCTTGAGTTTTACTATCATCTATCTTAGGTTTATCCAATGTTTTCTTCCGACCTTTCTTTTGAGGCCTCAATGCATCAGGACCAGCTATACGAAAGCGATTAACCCATGCAGCAATGACTGAAGGATTGTGAATTCCTTCTTGAAGTGCTATTTCCTGATAAGAGAGCTCACTTGATAGATATAATTCTACAATGCTTAATTTCTTTTTGAAAGAATAAGTGCTCTTTTTTCGTGAACGGAACAATCCGCTATCACCATATTTTTTATAATTGGCAACCCATTGGCGAACCAGTTTTTTATCCGACACTGAATATTTTTCAGTAAGATATCTATAACCGCCTTCGTTATTAAGGTAAGCAGTGACGACTTGTTTCTTGAATTCGTAGGTATATTTACATTTACCCATAAAAAATGACCTCCAAAAGTTAGATTTTTCAGGTCTAACTTTTGGGGGTCAGTTCAGATATTACCAGGGGGTATTTTTATCTTAATATTATTGTTTTTATATTCACTCATTAAGACCAGCCGGCTTTCTCTTAAACATCGACTTAAACTCAGCCATTGTCATAGTTGTTGTACCCTTGTTTTCAGAATCTGTTGACTCGCTATTAAGTGCATTCCTTTTTTCTTTTTCAAGCTTTTCAGCCTTTGCTTTCTCTTCTGCAAGCTTTTTTTCTTTCTCTTCAGCCTCTATCTCTTCTGCAGTCTTGCCTGTAAGCCTGTAATTGTAGTCATCAACATAGGCTTTTCTTTCTTCCTCAGTTCCCCATTCACCCTTAACGAACACATGCTTTGTTCTCTTTCCAATAAAGACAGTGCCATTTATCATTTTAGTATAGTGAAATACAAGGTCCTTTGTGCTGTAATTTTTAACGCGATTCATAGCCATATTTAATACATCCCAGCCATCCAGACATGTAATTGACATTTGTTCATCATACGGCTCACCCCTGTAAAATGATCCTGAAAGTCTGGCCAGATCTACCCCATTTTCATAGAAGCTGCCTCGAACTTCTGTGTCAACGACAAATCCACCCAGATCAAATATTCCTATAGGATTTCCTTCAGGATTTTTAAGTGCGCTTTTAAAAGGTTCCAATTCATCTTTGATATCATCTTCCTCATCAATGTACCAGTCTGAAACTTTCTTGCCATCAACAAACATGTCATCAAAATCGTTGTAAATAATTCCCATAAGCTCTCTCCTTTTACATTCATCCTCAGATTCCGTTATCACATTTATTTATATATGTGATGTTGTAATGCTGATTATACGACTATGCATATAAGGTTTTAATCAACCTATGGTTTAGTATATCGAGTAGGCGGGCTCCTACTCGATATCCCTTCAGTATCATT
>JAKSSE010000083.1 GCA_024403255.1 Lachnospiraceae bacterium | reverse complement strand
ATATCCAAAATGCCAGCTTTGCGTAGAAAATGAAGGTTATGCTGGAAGAATCAACCATCCTGCAAGAGAAAATCATAGAATTATACCTATTAAGATATTAGGTCAGGACTGGGGATTCCAGTATTCACCATACGTTTATTACAACGAGCATTGTATCGTTTTAAATAAGCTTCATACTCCAATGACGATTAATAGGGAAGTATTCGAGAAGCTCTTTGATTTCTTAAGACAGTTCCCTCATTATGTAATAGCTACAAATGCTGATTTGCCAATTGTTGGTGGTTCAATTCTTGCTCATGAGCATTTCCAGGGTGGAAATTATGAATTTCCAATGGCTAGAGCTACAATTGAAAAGGAAATCACATTTAAAGGATTTGAAGATGTTAAGGCGGGTATTGTTAACTGGCCTATGTCTGTTATCAGAATTCGTTCAAATAATCAGGCACGACTGGTTGAGCTTGCAGATAGAATATTAACTTCTTGGAGAAAATATACAGATGAGGAAGCCTTTATTTTTGCTGAAACAGATGGAACACCTCATAACACTATTACTCCGGTTGCAAGAAGAGTAGGCGAAGAGTATGAACTTGACCTCACATTGAGAAATAATATCACAACAGAGGAAAGACCTCTCGGCGTTTATCATCCAAGAAATGAATACCATCATATTAAAAAGGAAAATATCGGTGGTATTGAAGTAATGGGTCTTGCTATTTTACCTTCCAGACTTAAGACTGAACTTGAAAAGCTTTCACATTTTATTTTAGAAGGCAAGAATATACGCGAAGATGCTGATTTAGAAAAGCATGCCGATTGGGTGGATGAATTCCTTCCAGCTTATGAAGGAAAGATAAATAAGGATAACATTGATGCAATCCTTAAGGAAGAAACAGGAAAAGTTTTTGTACACGTATTAGAAGATGCAGGCGTCTTTAAGTGCACTGAAGAAGGAAGAAAGTATTTTATGAGATTTGTAGAATCAATAAAGTAGTTTTATTGAAAATAAGCACTTCTCATGATAAACTAAAAAAGGGTTTAAAAACCGAAAAAATATATTGAAAGGACATAATCATGGACAATCTTGAACTTCAGAAAACTGCCAATGAAGTCCGCAAAGGTATTGTTACTGGTGTACATGCTGCTAAGGCTGGACATCCAGGCGGATCACTTTCATGTGCAGACATTATGACTTACCTCTATTTTGAGGAAATGAATATCGATCCTAAGAATCCTAAGAAGGATGACAGAGATCGTTTCGTATTATCTAAGGGCCACGTTGCACCAGCTCTTTACGCTACACTTGCAAATCGTGGTTATTTCCCTGTTGAAGAGCTTACAACACTTCGTAAGCTTGGTTCACATCTTCAGGGACATCCTTGTATGCAGCACACACCAGGTGTTGATATGAGTTCTGGTTCTCTTGGACAGGGAATCTCAGTTGCTACAGGTATGGCATTATCAGGAAAGATGTATAACGATGACTTCAGAGTATACACACTTCTTGGTGATGGTGAAATCGCAGAAGGTCAGGTATGGGAAGCAGCTATGTTCGCTGGCTTCAAGAAGCTTGACAATTTCGTAGTTATCGTAGATAACAATGGACTTCAGATTGACGGACGTATTGAAGACGTATGTGATTCAAATCCTATTCCTGATAAGTTCAAGGCTTTCAATTTCCATGTAATTGAAATAGATGGTCATGACTTTGACCAGATCCGTGCAGCTTTCAAGGAAGCTAGAGAAACAAAGGGAATGCCTACAGCTATTATTGCTAAGACAACAAAGGGTAAGGGCGTTTCATTTATGGAAGGCCAGGCTGGATGGCACGGAAAAGCTCCTAACGATGAGCAGTATGCTCAGGCTATGGAAGATCTTGAGAAAGTAGGTGAAGCATTATGTCAGAAGTAGTAAAAATCGCTACCAGAACTAGCTATGGTAATGCCTTAGTTGAGATTGGTAATGAACATGATGATCTTGTAGTTCTTACAGCTGACCTTGCTGCAGCTACAATGACTAATATTTTTGAAAAAGCACATCCTGATAAGCATATCAACTGTGGTATTGCTGAAGCTAACATGACTTGTATCGCAGCAGGTCTTGCTACAACAGGAAAGGTTCCATTTGCATCAACATTCGCAATGTTTGCAGCTGGACGTTCATTTGAACAGGTTCGTAACAGTATTGGTTACCCACATCTTAATGTTAAGATTGGTGCTACACATGCTGGTATCTCTGTTGGTGAAGATGGTGCATCTCATCAGTGTAATGAAGATATTGCTTTAATGAGAACAATCCCAGGTATGGTTATCATTAACCCAGCTGATGACGTTGAAGCAAAGGCAGCAGTTAGAGCTGCATATGAATATGATGGCCCAGTTTACTTACGTTTTGGACGTGCTGCTGTTCCAGTATTTAATGATCCTGAAACATACAAGTTCGAAATGGGTAAGGGTATCGTTCTTAAGGAAGGTAAGGATGTTACAATCGTAGCTTCAGGTCTTACAGTTCCAGAATCAATGGAAGCAGCTAAGTTAC
>JAKSSE010000082.1 GCA_024403255.1 Lachnospiraceae bacterium | reverse complement strand
AGCATTTATCACATAGATAATAGGTGTAAGCACATTCATAATAGCAAGAATAATTCCTGCATATCTAAGTGACATTTTTAGAGAATTACTATGTGCAGCAGTTTTAGGTACAATCTCTCCAAAAATCAAGATTACTACTGTCAAAATACCTGTAGCAATTCCCGCACCAATACTATTCCACAATTTAACTCCAAGAATGGTGGCAATAGAAGATGCCGAAAGGTTAACAACATTATTTCCTACAAGGATAGCTGAAAGCATTTTCGCAGAATCATCAGTTACCTTAAGGACAAGTTTTGCTCTTCGATTCCCCTCATCTGCCAAGGCTCGCACTTTAACTCTGTTAACTGTAGTCAGTGCAGTCTCTGCCGATGAAAAAAATGCAGAAAGAAGAACAAGTATTACAAGTGATATTGTCTGTATCGCCGCAGCGGGGTCCATATTCTCTCCTTTAATCTACTATTGAAGCGTTAAGATATGCTTCCTGTTCTGCTGTAAGTTTATCAAGAGTAACGCCAAGGAATTTAAGCTTTCTTTCAGCTACTTCATTGTCGACTTCCTTAGGTACAACACTAAGTTTTTCATTAAGCTGGCCTTTATGTTCAACAAGATATTTTGCTGAAAGCGCCTGAATAGCAAAACTCATATCCATAATCTCTGCTGGGTGTCCATCACCACATGCAAGATTTACAAGGCGACCCTCGCCAAGTACATAAACAAACTTGCCAGGCTCAACTTCATATCCAACAATGTTTGTTCTCTGATCTATGGTTGAAAGTGCCATCTTACGAAGGCCTGCCATATCAATCTCAACATCAAAGTGTCCAGCGTTGCAAAGGATTGCGCCATTCTTCATAACCTTCATATCTTCACAGGTAATAACATGATCACAACCTGTTACAGTAACAAAGAAATCGCCAACCTTAGCAGCTTCATGCATAGGCATTACTGAATATCCATCCATAACAGCCTCGATTGCCTTAATTGGATCAATCTCGGTAACGATAACCTGTGCGCCAAGAGCTTTTGCTCTCATTGCTACACCCTTACCACACCAGCCATAGCCTGCAACTACTGCAGTCTTTCCAGCTACAATAAGGTTGGTTGTACGATTGATTCCATCCCATACTGACTGACCAGTACCATAACGATTATCAAATAAATGCTTGCAATCTGCATTGTTTACCATAACCATAGGGAACTGAAGCTGGTCTTTTTTCGCCATAGCCTGAAGACGAATAATACCAGTTGTAGTCTCCTCGCATCCACCAATTACGTACTGAAGTTCATCCTTCATCTTGGTATGAAGCATATTTACAAGATCACCACCATCATCAATGATAATATTGCAGTGATTCTCAAGAACCTTCTCAATGCATGAATCATACTCTTCCGGAGTACAGTTATACCAGGCAAAAACATTAAGTCCTGCCTTTACTAAAGCTGCTGCTACATCATCCTGAGTAGAAAGTGGATTTGAGCCAGTTATATACATCTCAGCACCACCTGCTGCCAAAACCTTACAAAGGTATGCAGTCTTTGCTTCAAGGTGAATTGAAAGAGCTACCTTAACTCCCTTGAATGGAAGAGTTTTTGCAAAATCCTCTTCAAGTGAATGAAGAATTGAACAGTTCTTTCTTACCCAGTCAATCTTCTTCTCTCCAGATGGAGCCAAATTAATATCTTTGATATCGTACATGTCTTCCTCCTATACCTCTGTCATATCGCCTTCCAGGCAGTACTGTAAAACTTTTTCAAAATTCATATTGCCACCGAATAAATCGAGGGCAGAACCAACTGTGACATCCACATGGTTTTTACCCAGCTCGCGAATAGTATCAAGATCATCAAAATCTTTAACTCCACCAGCGTAGGTTATAGGGTTTCCTTCATAGTCACCCAATATTTCCAAAAGATCTTCCTCAACGCCCTGGCGCTTGCCTTCAGAATCAACACCATGAATTAGAAATTCTGCACAGTGTTCTGAAAGTTCCTCGAGAAATTCCTTTGTTACTTTTTGTTCCGTAAAATCCTGCCAGCGGTTTGTAACCACATAATAATTTTTCACTCTTTTTCTGCAGGACAAATCTATCACAAGATGTTCTTTTCCAACGGCCTCTTCCATCCTAAGAAGCCTTTCCATTGAAAATTCGCCATCCTGAAAAAGGTAACTCGTAACTATTACATGTGACGCTCCGGCGAAAATATACTCCTTGGCATTTGATGGATCAATTCCACCTCCAACCATAAGGCCACCCGGAAACGTATTTAATGCTAATAACGCCTGCTGCTTTGTCTCTTCAAACTCAGGATCAGTGCTTTTATTTAGGAGAATAACGTGCCCGCCATAAACATCCTCATCCGAAAAGAATTTTGCAAAAAAATCCGAATTCTTTTCTGACACGAAATTCTCCTCGGCCGATCCAGGATCATCGGACAAAGAGCCACCTACAATCTGTTTGACCTTACCATCGTGTATATCAATACATGGTCTGAAATTCATATTTCTCCTTTCGGCCTGTAACTAGACCCAATCTAA
>JAKSSE010000081.1 GCA_024403255.1 Lachnospiraceae bacterium | reverse complement strand
CAGTACCAAGAAGTACGTTCATACCCCAGTCCTTAAGAGTGTTGTAAGCGTTTACTGATTTCTCAGCATCATGCTCGTCATCCTGGAAATCATACTCGATCTGAACGCCGTTAATACCGCCAGCTGCGTTGATTTCGTCTACTGCGATCTGTGCGCCGTTCTTTACAGCAGTACCATAGATTGCTGCAGCACCGGTAACAGGACCGATTCCACCAATCTTCCAAACGTCTCCGCCTGAAGACTTAGCAGAAGAACCACAACCAGTAAGTGCAGTTGCAATCATAGCAAGTGCAAGAACCATGCTTAACATTTTTTTCTTCATAATTTTTTCCTCCTAATCAAAACAAAAAGCTTCCTAAAATTAGGAAGCCTCATTGCTTTGCAATGTATTATACATATTTAAAAAATTTTTTCAATAAAAATATTTTTATTTTCGGATAAATCTATGATATCACCGTTTTCTAGTTGGATTTTAGGGTAAGCGACATTATCCGGATTGATTTCGTGTACTCGGCCGGTATCTCCAGTAGTAAGCTCAGCGTCAGCGCCAAGATAAGCTGATGCCGTGTTCTGCAAAAATACTTTCAGGAAGTAAGGGTGGAAACCTTCGCCCATATCTTCCATAGAAGCTATTACATCAAAAGGACAAAGGCCATCCCTGTAGCAGCGGTTTGCAGTCATTGCATCGTAGACATCTGCAATTGCAACTATAAGCGAGAAAGAATCCAGTTCTTCTATAGTAAGACCATAAGGATATCCGCGACCATTGCATCTTTCGTGATGCTGAAGAGCTGAAAGCTTAACTCTTTTATCAACCTTTTGTTCTTTTAAAATTTTGTGACCATAAACCGGATGGTTTTGAATAACGGTAAATTCGTCATCTGTAAGAGGACCAGGTTTTTTAATGATTTCCATAGGTATTTCAGATTTACCTACATCATGTAAAAGTCCACAGAGTGTTAGTGTGTCGAGGTCTTCTTCTGGATACTGAAGCCAGGTGCCAATTACTCGGCAAACAAGACTGACATTTACACTGTGTGCATAAGTGACATCGTCAATCTGACGCATGTTGTAGAGCATCATCATGATGTCGCTTGTATCGTGAACCTGTGCAAAAAGTTCTTTTGTGTCTTTTAAAAGAGCTTCCTTCTCCATAGGTTCGCGTCTTTTTATAAAATCAGAAAGACTTGATTTTAAATTATTTACTTCATTTACATAGGCTTGTTTGAAGTCTTTGAAGATGGCTTTTTTTCTAACACCAGAAACAACAGACTCTTTAGTGTTTTCACTGTTATCAAGAATATCTAAAAGAATTGGAGCAGATGGAACATCTTCAGGCTCCACTGCAATCTGGTCTATTCCATAAAACTGAAGATGCATCCAGAGCTGCTCATCAAGAACAGTGCCTCTTTTAGCCAATACCTGACCCTGGGACGATACAATGTCCCTTGCGATAATCATATCAACTTGTGCTTCATCTATTGGAATAATGTTAACCATAAAGAAGATTATACATTATTGGATATTATAGTGCATTTGTTTTTTGAAAAATTTTGCGAAAAATATTGACAAACTTTCAAAATGGTAGTAATTTCATTTTAATGATTGAACGATTGTTCAAATGATAAGGGGTGATTATGGTAAACGAAGAAACTTTATATGATGTAGCTGAACTTTTTAAAGTGTTTGGAGATTCTACCAGAATCAAAATTCTTTTTGTTCTATTTGAACAGGAGATGTGTGTATGTGATCTGGCAGAAAGCCTTTCAATGACAGATTCAGCGGTATCGCATCAGCTAAAAATTTTAAAACAGGCGCATCTTGTAAAAGCAAGGCGCGATGGAAAGCAAATGTTTTATTCTCTGGCAGATGACCATGTAAGAACTATCATCAATCAGGGTATAGACCATGTTAACGAGTAAAGGAGAAAGAAAATGAAAAAGAAATTTAAACTTGAAGATTTAGATTGTGCTAATTGCGCAGCAAAGATGGAAGAGGGCATTAAGAAAATTGAGGGCGTAACAGATGCGTCCGTTTCATTTATGAACCAGAAGATGACCATCGAAGCTGATGATGCAAAGTTTGATGACATCATGAAGGAAGTAGTTAATGTTTGCGCTAAAATTGAGCCAGACTGCAAAATATTAATGTAAGAGGTTGTTATGACTGCGAAGCAAAAAAATGTGCTTATAAGAATTCTTTTAACTTTTGCACTTTTTATTCCGATTTTTGTATTTGATCATATGGGGGTGTTCGAGGTTCTTCCGTATAAATGGATTGAGCTGGTGGCAGCACTTATACCTTATGGTGTTATTGGCTGGGATATAATAAAAAAAGCTGGCGTCAATATAAAGAACGGCCAGGTGTTTGATGAGAATTTCCTTATGGTGGTTGCTACTTTTGGAGCCTTTGGCTGCGGTGAGTACACGGAAGCAATCGCTGTTATGCTCTTCTATCAGATTGGAGAATTATTTCAGTCTGTTGCAGTGGGAAAGAGCCGAAAGTCAATTTCTGCAATGATGGATATCGCACCAGAGTATGCAAATTTGGAAGTCGATGG
>JAKSSE010000080.1 GCA_024403255.1 Lachnospiraceae bacterium | reverse complement strand
CCATATGGACATCCTAAACAAGGAGAAGGAGCCTTTTCAGGCTCCTCCAACAAGTAATAGCAGCTATCCAAACCACATTTATTTTTATTCTTATTCCAAAAACTGCATAAAGTGCATTCTTTTGGTTTATCGCTTGCATATTTACTCATTTTATAAAGATTCTCCTCCTTTAGTTTTTGCAGCTGTCTTTGCCACTTCATCCTTCTTAGGTTCTTTTGCTGCAATCTCTTTTTTCTTTTCTTTGATGCTGTCCAAGACAGATTCTTTGTCCTGCATCCTGCTTACAAACTTCTCACCAAGCTCGAATATCTTATTCTTACTGTCATAGTGATAAACACTGTCAGTAAGTTTGTCCTCAGGTGATACCTGTGTTGCATTTACATCCTTTACCATTGCTTCCAGTTCTTTAAGTGATTTCGTTCCATCATCTGGCACAAGCAAAACCTCATGTCGACTAGAAGGTAAGATAAAGAAATCTCCTCCAACTCTTTCAGCCGCCTGATTCATAAAATCTTCATATGCAATTACTCCTGCTCCAGAAATGTTATCTGCTGATGATGCAACATACATCATCTCTTCTCCACCGCCAAGTGCCATTCCCATTTCAACCAGATCCTCTGGTGTCATACCAGACATCTCAGCAATAACCTCTGTCATTCCTCTTATAACTGCTGGTCTAATGTTTGGTGCATTTTCCATTGCATCGTTATGAAGCTGATCAGCTGTAATTCCCATTGAGTTCATAAGCTGATTTGTAACAAGCACTGTAGCTCTGTTATCTTTATCACCACCAAGATCAAATCTGTAAACAACTGCCATGTCTTCCATTTCCTTATGTGGAATGTCCTTAAGCATTTCCTTGTTCACTTCCACTGAAACAACTTCCATTACTAGGCGTTCCTTCATCTGGCTATAATCTGTTAAAGCAGTTACATCAACAGCAGGTGTTTCTTCAATACCTCTTTCAATTGTTTCAACAGCTCTTTTAAGTGCTCCCTCGTATGTTTCTCCGTTTTCAATAGCATCGTAGATTCTATTAATATTCAGGTTCACTCCTACGTTACTGCCTTCAGGTGTTACCGTTACTGATTCGTAACTCTCATTTAACTTGCTTACATCATGATTTGAAACCTTTGCCTCAATACCAATGTCATAAAGACGTTCTGCAATGTCACTTGTAAATTTTTCTTTGAATTCACTAAATTCCATGTTCTATTTCCTTTCTGCATTTGTTGTGGAAGTTTTGAATCGTCATTCGCTCTTCCTTCTTTTGAGCAATAAAAAACGCCAGCCCCACAATCATTTCTGATCATGGGCTGACGCCTTATATTACTTATTATCTTTTGCAAAAGAAATGCACATCGGATTAGGTTGTTTTTCGTTCCTCACTCCTTTGTGCACTATAACAATATCACATTCAAAATTTTAAAAAAATACTCAAACGGTACTATTTTGGTACTTTTTTCGTACTTTTTAGCATTTTTCTTTTTTCAGTTACCGGCAAATCACCTCTTTTCTTTCAATAAATATTAAGAGGAGGTATTTTTAGAATGATTAAATTTGAAGATTGTGTTCCTAATAATTTCAAACTGACGCGTACATCAAGATATGGATACTCGATGATTAGAACTTTTCCTAAATACTCTATTATTGTTGTTTCAGAAGAGGTGCATTTTGTAAGAGCATATTATCGCGTGATTCTTGTTAAGAATCGAAAGCGGAAAACCTATCGCGAGATATACTGTCTTCCCAAACGTGGCTATAAAGCAAGAAAGATTATATCTAGAGAAGATATAGAAAATAGTATTGCTGAATTACTTGCATTAGAAGGATTTGATTATTGGATTCATTATTTGTTTTCTTAAATATGGAAAAAGGGTTGTCAATTGACAGCCCTTCTTATCCCATTATAAGCATATTCTTTAATGTTCATTTAGTATTTTGGACAACATCTCATAACTATAATTCCAACAACGCCAAGGCAGAATCCCCACCAGAATCCTTCACCTTTCATTCCTCTCTTTGTAGCAATATGAGCCGCTATGAATCCCATTATTGTTGCAACAATGATTACCAACAGTAAATATATACCTGCTGAACCTAGTAAAATTGCTAAATCTCTATACATTTCTTACCCTCCTTAGAAATCTCCATCATCTTTACATACATCATAATATGGACAGTTCAAACAGCAACTTGAACATTCCCTCTTCTTCTTCCGCTTCCTAAAATGAAGCCAAAACAAAAATCTTCCCACACCCTTCGTTACTCCTACTCTTCCTTCTTTAAATCATTAATAATTAAAACAATTACAGCGATATACAATATCATCTGAACTATAGTTAATGCGCTTTTCAATACATCTATAAATCTCATTTAAATCCTCCTATATTTCAGTTATCAACTCACAAACTGCTGCTCCATTAACCACATACTTAACCTTGCCTTTTGCTTTCTTGCCAATAAAATCATATAGGCGTCCAGCACTGTAACTATCGCCGATTACTGTTCTTGTACTGTTGGCAACATATCCAATTTTGCCAAGGCCCTCCAGTTTAACCTTAATTGCTTCTTTATCATACTGGTTATCTGGTTCCTTTTTGATTTTCACTTTCATACCAGGCTCAAGAAAACTTGTTCCATGATAGAAATTCATTCCTGTAATAGTAAAATATA
>JAKSSE010000008.1 GCA_024403255.1 Lachnospiraceae bacterium | reverse complement strand
CGGATCTTTAGATTATTCTGTATCTTTCTTCTCTTTAGTATCTTTACGGTCATCATCTGCGACTGCTTCTGATACTTCCTTACCTGCAGGTTCTTCTGTTTCTGCGGATTCCTCGATTATCTCAAGAGTTTCTTCCTGCTTTTCATTTCTATCTTCTGCTCTATCTATAGCTTCATCAGCCTCAGTAGGAAGATTTGCGTATCCGCCGGAATCGATAAAGTTTTTCTCTGCCTTAAGGAAGGTATTAACCTTTTGTAAAACTTCCATAGCAACAGCTGCTTCAGCATCACCATGTGCTGATTTTAATGCTGACAGGAATTCACCCATTTTCTGAAGTTTATACTCGTGAACTTCGTCCTTTGTTTTACATCTTCTAAGTTCTTCCTCTTCCGCTTTTTGCTCTTCTTTCATATGGCGATAGCTGTTAAGAAGACCTGGATTTTTTATGGTCAGATATTGTTCTTCATCAGGAGTTAATGTTTCACCGTTCATGACCTTAGTAGCAATACTGTTATTTTTGTTTTGCTCTCGGTCATTTGCCATCTGCTCTTTAAACTGTTCAAGCATTCTTTGTTCAGGAGACATATCAAGATGAGACTTCTTTTCTTTAAGAAGTCCAGTCATCCTCCTATTCTGCTCTAGAACGCTTTTAAGACTATCAAGCTTTACAGCATTTTGTACTGTTCCCGATATTACCTGCATAGGAATTAACCTTCGAAATCGATATTTTGTCCAAGCCCTTTTTCTGCATCAGCCATTACATTATTTGCCGCGTTATCATATGCAACTTTAGAAACCTTATTGATGAGATCTTCGATGGAATCAGCTTCGAGCTTAAAGTATTCTTTATCCTCACCATCAGTCTTTTCTGCTTTCTTTTCAGCCTGCCTCTTCTCTAAGCGATCTTCTTTTACCTTCTTATCGTGAGCCTTTTTCTCTGCAGCTTTAGCAGCCTTCTTTTCAGCCTGTTTTTTCTCAATACGCTTAGCCTGAGCTTCACTTGACTTTTCTAAAGTTGCAAAGAAGCTGGTTGAACCATCTTCATTAACCTGCATTCCAAAGTTCTTGATATTAGCACCGCTACTTGCAAGACTGTTTTTAGCTGCAGCCATCTGTGTCTGAGCCATAGCGATAATTCCCTCATACTTCTTTCTGAAGGACTCATCAGTTGCCATTCTCTCAAGCTTTTCTTCGTCAATTAAAACTACAGTTTTATTGGCATTACCATAAGCTGCTGCATTAGCCTTTACCTGGCTCATCATATCCTTGCTTACAGCGATAAACTCCATATTTCCAAACTTAGCTTTAAGAGACTTATAGTAATCTTTAGCCTTATCAGAAAGCTGAACATCTCCTATTGCCATTCCAATATCTTCACGCTTAGTAGGGATCAAAGCACTCTTTGTATCTATTGGTTTCCATTCGCTAGTTTTAATATTATCTACTTCTTTTTTTGAATCATCAGCAGCTTTCGATGTAGAACTTTTTGTATCTACTTTTGAACTTTTAGCATTCTGATTCCAAACACTCTGTGTCTGAGAGTATGCACTATAACCATTTACACTTGCCATAACAACCTCCTACAAACTTATATCCAACTTACTATCAAAGTTTCCTGCCGAAAAAACAAAGTTCTGTATACTCTTAGTAACAGTTTCAAATTCAATACCTGAGTCTTCGTTTTTATTCTTAACTGCTTCGTCTTTTTTGTCTTCACGCTCAGCTTTTTTTAGCTTATCTTCTGGGGATTCTACAATGCCGTTATCTACAGAATCAGCTAAAACCTCTTTTTGTTCTGTAGTTTCTGTTGTTTCATCAGGTTTAATATTCTCAACCGCATTTTCGACATTCTCCTGCAAAAGCTCACCCTCTGTAGGCATGTCTTTATATTTCTGTGAATCTACAAATTCAAGGTGAACCTCCTGAACACGACAAACTTTATCATTAAGCTGATTCATTAATTCGAGCTTTTTATCCAAAGGAATATATGGATCATTTGCGATATTATTTGCCTGAGTCGCAAAGTTTCCAAGCTTATTCATCTTCACTCTGTCGACTTCATCCTTAGTTTTACAGTTTTTCAAATCTCTCTCATAAGCTTTTTGTTCAGCCTGATCCTCTCGGTACTTTCTTAACGCTTCTGGATCATTTTGCTCAAGATAAGATATTTCTTCAGAAGAAAGTTTCCCACCAGATTTTAATTTATTATATAAATCTGCATGAGAATTACTTTCACGCTGCTTTTCCATCTGCTCTTTATAATCAGCCAGCATGCGTTCTTCCGGCGATAATTCTTTTTTGAAATTGCCGGATTTTAAATCATTCTTCTTTTGTTGCCATTTAGTGTCCAAAACCTGAAGTTTTACAGCACTGCTAATAGTTCCTGTAACCATAAAACGCCTATATGAAACTACTTTGGATTTCTAAACAGTCAGAAAGACTAGAACAAAAAGATATAGCCATGCTATATCATAAGCCTCTGTCCTTGAGTATTAAGCCGAAATCCGTTTCGTTCTTATGAAAATAATTATAAGTATTCTTTTCTACTTTGTATATCGGAAGTAAAAAAGAATACTTTAGTGTTTTATGAATCTTTTTTATTTATTTTTTCGTCTGAAACATGCTTTAAAATCATTTCATTTAAATGTTCAGGGCGAACAGGCTTGGCCAAATAGTCAGAAAAGCCGTGTTCAAGATACATCTCTTTTGCACCCGCAATGGCATTTGCTGTAAGCGCAACAACAGGCGTAGCTTTAATATCAATAAGTTTTTGCTTAAGCATGGTATCCAAAGTTTCAATACCATCCATTTCTGGCATCATATGGTCAAGCATTATAATGTCATACTTTTTATTTGCCACCATCTCCAAACATTGAGGTCCGCTTTCAGCCTGATCTACTTTTATCATTGTTTCCTTTAATAGGTTTGCAAAAACTTTTCGATTCATCTTGTTATCATCAACAACCAGAAGTTCAAGCGTAGGCGCAGTAAACTTAAAGCTTACCTTGTCACTCTTTTCTTCATCAGCGCTCGCATCATGCGAAATCATCTTCTGTTCAATCGTAAATGAAAACTCAGAACCCAAGCCATAAGTACTCTCAACTTTAAGCTCACTGCCCATTAACTTAAGAAGTCCGGTTGTAATATTTATTCCAAGTCCGGTTCCTTCTATATTTCGATTTCTTTCAAGCTCAATTCGCTCAAATTCATTAAACAGGTGGTCAATATCTTCTTCTTTTATTCCAATACCGGTATCCTTTACAGAAAAATGCACTTTAGCATTATCCCCTTCTGTCACTGCAGAAACACTTAATGTAATTTTACCCTCATCAGTGTATTTAATGGCATTAGAAATCAAATTAATAAGAATCTGCTGAATTCTTCCCATATCGCCAAGCAGATATTCTGGCATGTCTTTTTCCAAATATAGATAAAGTGCAAGACCTTTTGACTCAGCTCTCTCATTCATCATGCCCATAACAGTGTTCAGCAATGTCTTAACAGAATATTCTGCTGGTACAATTTCCATTTTACCAGCTTCAATCTTTGAGAAGTCAAGAACATCATTCACAAGCATTAACAATGTCTCTGCCGCATTTTTAGCATCAGTTGCATAATCATTAATGTTCTCATCCTGATTCTCTCTAAGAATCATCTCATTGAAACCGATAATCGCATTAATTGGAGTTCGTACTTCATGTGACATATTTGCCAAAAAGCTACTTTTTGCCACACTAGCCTGATTTGCAAGCTCGATTGCTTCTCTTAGCTGATTTTCATGAGCAACATCTTCATTCCACTGCGCAGTAACATCCTGAACAAGCACAAGTGCAAACACATGATTATTTTCTTCATTTTCAGACATATAAACGCTAATACGCATATAGCGCATTTGATCGACTTCATAGAAAACAGTTTCTACTCGAGACAAACCCTTTTCGAATGACTCTAAAAGTCCTGCTCTTGTAAGAGAGCATTTACATCTTTCCATCATCTCTTCAGATGTAAGTACTTCGCCAAGCTCACGTTTTGTCATGTCTACATATTGAATCTTGTGAAAATCAAGATAATACTTTATGTAGTCATCAAATGACATTTCTCCCACAATGTTATGAAGTTTTGCCACATCTCGGCCCAGCTTATCGTACGCTTTTCCACGCACAATTCCTTCTGTAAGATCACCTGTAAGATTATATTCGCATCCATTTGTAAGAACGTTGTGGTAATGCATTCGTTCCTGTACAAGTTTTTTATTTGCTTCGTTAACCTGATTTGTTGTCTCTTTTATGAATGTAGTAAGACGAGTGATAAGAGGAATCTTATTCGTTCCATTTTTTGTTAATTTTTCACGATAAACTCTTTGTTTTGAGTTCTCACCTTCTCGCATCGCTGCAAGCACAAGCGTTACATTGTGCTTGTTAAGGTGATTTTTAGATCTAATAAATTCGCCATAAGAAAAGAAGCCGTTTGAGTCAGCTATTTCCTTGAGTGCTTCTAACTCATAAGTTGCCTGATTTTCACCCCAGAACGATTTTCTTGCCGCACAGGAAAAAATATGGATAACATCAGGTACAAACTCTCTTAAATTTTCTACATCTTCATCAACGCCTTCTATTATCGACTGAGGATCACCATAGGATAGTCTAATCTTTTTCCCTGTTTCAATTTCAGTCAGCATAACAAGCGCACCCTCTGGTGTTCCCGTCAAAGGTGCCTTTAAAATTTCCTCATCATTATCCTGATAAAACAAAGGAAATTCCAGAGAATTTACAAAGAAGTTTTCATCATTCTCAATATTGAAATATTTTTTGTAGACATTGTAAGCAGGCTTTCCGTCAAGTTCGTATATGACATTGCCTTCAGCTTTAGTAATTTCAAAATAATTACCAATTGGTTTCCATCCAGTTGTTTTTAATGATTCAACATGTAGCTCCGTCCCCGAATAAAAAACTGCAACTAATGCCGTATCAGAAAGCGCATTTCCTTTCGAGCATACCAAGCTCTCTGATAATGCCATATCATTATTTCCAGCAACTGCGCCAAAAACATGAATATCTTCGCTTATTGATTCAAGTCTATTACAAAATTCAATATTGCTAATTCCAGTATTTGAAAAATAAAGTTCTAAGGCTTTTACATGAGGTATTGTTTTTGTTTTATTCAAAATATCATTAGTGATATTTTCTAAGGCGTCATTTAAATCATACTGTTCTACTGTAACGAAAGTATCTTCCTTTTCAAAAACAGTGCATGAAACTGATATGTTATTGATTATTTCACAGTTCCCAATATTTCCAGATGTGGAACATCCAAAATAATTTGATTTTGGAAACTTTACATCAAGCACATCTGTGACCATAATAAAGTTCTCTTCAGAAACCCTATCCGAAAAGATTTGAAAAATTGCATGACTACCATCATTTATTACATTTTTTAGTTCAGTCATACAATTATTGAATTGTTCAGATGTCTCAAATGAATACTGAAACTGCTTCATTTTTATTCCTCATCCAACTGTTGTCTTGATACAAGTTCCTTGAAATATCCATTAAGGCTTATGAGTTCATCATAAGTTCCATCTTCTATAATATGTCCCTGATCTAAAACTACTATTCGATCACAGTTCTTGATAGTCGAAAGTCTGTGGGCTATAACAATTCTCGTACACTTAAGTGCATCCAAAGCATCTGACACTTTCTTTTGAGTCACATTATCAAGAGCTGATGTAGCCTCATCAAAAATAAGTAAATTAGGTTTTGGCGCAACTGCCCTTGCAATAAGAAGTCTTTGGCGCTGACCTCCTGATATGCCGCCCTGTCCTTCTGTAATTATAGTATTCATTCCCATAGGCATATTTTCTATGTCTGCATCAAGCCCTGCAAGTCTTGCCGCTTCCCACGCATCATCAAGTGTTGCTCTTGGTGCCGAAATTGTAATATTTGAAAAAACATCCCCCTGGAAAGCTTTTCCATTTTGCATAACTGTGCCTATATGTCTACGTAATGATTTAAGGTCAACGGATTTTATATCTTTACTATCAACATATATAGCTCCACGTTCAGGCTTCTCAAAGCCCAATAAAAGTCTGACTAATGTTGACTTTCCACAACCTGTTTTTCCAACTATGGCAACATACTGGCCTTTCTTTATTTTCAGAGATAAATCATCCAAAACATAAGGCATGCTGTCGTTATATCTAAAAGAAACATGTTCAATAGAGATGTCACCCTTAACATCCATCAAAACTTCCTTCTGCTCTGATGCTTCAGGCTCTGCATCAAGAATTGGCTTACACATATTAAGAATTGGCTTTATATTTGCCACCTGTAAGACGATTCCAACAAGCCCCGCAAAGGCTCCTGTCAAATAACCATAAGCCACATTAAATGCAGCATATTCACTAAGCGAAACCTGACTTTTAACAGTCACGTAGTACATCACAATCGCGCCAATCATAGTAATAGCCAAAGAAAAAACATTACTATATTTGATGAGTGTCGATGGATTATACTCAATCGCTGCTTCTTTAGAGTAGTTAACCGCCCACTTGGCAAAAGCCCTTTTTTCTGCTCCAGCAAGTTTTATTTTTTCAACACCATTTATAAGCGAGTATCCAAGACCAACTGTTTTTGTATTTAACTGCATCATTTCCTGCGATCTTTTTATATTTGCAAACGCAGAAACAACAGAAAATACTGTGGTTATCAAAACAATAACAACAGATGGCACTACTAAAGAAGGCGCATACTGGAAAATCTGAGTAATATAAAGGAGCGAAAATAATGAGGCTAAAGTAGTCGATAAAATTGTACTAATTATAGTTTCACATAATGTAGTGACATATTCCGTCAGTGAGGTCAGTTCGCCCGCCGTATAATCCCTAAAAAAATCAACAGGCAACGAGAATATTCTCATCATTGTCGCTGCACTTACTGCCGTTGAAACTTTTGTATTAACCCTCGACATAACAAGAGTCTGAATCGAAGTAACAAGAATCTTACTTATTCCAACCATTATCATAAAAAAGCCCAGCGCCAAAAGGATTGGCAAATAAGCTATTTGGGTAACCCTGCCATAAAGCAGATTTGTAAAGATTGGAGAAAAAAGACCTAGTAATGTTGCAAAAAGATATAGTAATAGTACACACGCAACGTCCGAAAAGGTTATAAGCTCCTTAATATACACAAAAAGATCTTTTATCTTAAGCTTTCGCATAGGAAAAGGCTTATAAAATGTGTATGCTTCTGAATCGAATTTCTGCGCCGTCTTCTTATCTATTTTGATATAGGTGCCCACAGTTTCATCATAATATTTGTAGCCACCAGTTTCACTTGGAACAATTGCAACTACACCATCGCTATCCTTAAGCATGGCAAGAAACGGTCCATAAGCGACCTTATACCATTCTTCATCTAAATGGACTCTTCTTCTCATGATTCCATTAGGCTGAAGCACATACTCAAGTTTTTCATCTAAATCTTCTAATTTAGACGGAATGGTAACTTCCTTAAGATTATAAAACTTAAGAAGAGCTCCTATTGCATTTTCAGCACTAGCACCACTACTTTCAAGGCGGGAAGCCATCTTGCTTCCAAGGATTGCTCCTGTCATTTTGCCAAAGGCTTCGCTTAGAGCTTCGTCATCATATGCAATTCTTTCTTTTATCTGTTCTTCGTAAATTCCCATATTATTCGCTTGTTACAAGCTCCTTGTATAAGCCACCTCTTGCCATAAGTTCCTCGTGGGTGCCTCTGTCTACAACTTTACCTTTATCCATGACAATAATCTCGTCACAGTCACGAATAGTCGAGAGTCTGTGCGCTATAACAATACAGCTAATACCTCTTTGGGCTATTGAATTAATAACATTTACTTCAGTCAGCGCATCTAATGCAGACGTTGCCTCATCCATGATGATAATGGATGGATCCTGAGCCAATACACGAGCAATCTCCAGGCGCTGTTTTTGACCACCAGACAAATCAAGCCCATTCTCATCAAGAACATAATCAAAACCACCTGGTCTTTTAATAATATCCTCGTAGATTTGTGCATCCCTTGCCGCAAGAATCACTTCAAAATCCTGGATACTCTTATCCCACATCCTAATGTTATCTCTTATACTATCCCCAAAAAGAGTTATCTCCTGATCTACAACAGCAAGCGATCCTCTAAATACATTTTTATCAATTTCTCCAATTGGAACACCATCAAATAAGATTTCCCCAGCCCATGGTTTATAAAGTCCAGAAATAAGCTTTGATAAAGTTGATTTTCCGCAGCCTGACATTCCAACAAAAGCGACCTTGCTACCAGGCTTTAATGTCATATTAAAATTCTCAATTAAAGGCTCAGCAAGTGGTGAATATCCAAAAGTAACATCTCTCATCTCAACCAGACCAGAAAGTTTTCTAACATTCTCTAATTCCTTATCAGACTCTTTGAGAATATCATCATCCGGATATTCCATAACATCCTCTATTCGCTCCATCTCAGTACGCATTTCCTGAACCATCTGATTTGAAGAAATAAGGGTATTTGCAGGAGCCATAAATGATGTCAAAAGTCCCTGAAAGAAAAGTACTGAACCATATGTAAACTTTCCCTGAATAATCAAATATATTCCAAGTATGAGAATAATACTGTCATTGATAAAAGCCACTATCTCTGGCAAAATTCCAAGCTTTTGGTCTATCTTTAATGCTTTTACTTGGCTGGAATTAACAGATGCCTGATAGCCTGCCCACTTTTCAAAATATCCAACTTCAGCACCCGATGACTTAATTGTCTCAATCATCTCTATTCCGGATACCGTCGTTCCATATAATTTTCCTTCGTCACGCATCGCTGCACGTGAAATATTTATTCTCTTTTTTGAAATAATATTTGAGATGAAAAAATTTATGATTATCGTAGATAAACCTATGCAAGACAAAAGAACACTGTTTTTCATCATGACAACAAGATAGAAAACCATCATGAACGAATCAATAACCAGTGGCGCAAATGTATTAATTAGTGTATTTGAAATAGAAGCAGAGCTTGCCTGACGATTTTGAATATCTCCAGCCATACGCTGCGAAAAAAACTTCATCGGAAGATGAAGCACCTTCCACATATATGTTGAATTTCCAACAACGGACATTTTTCCATCAATGCGATATGAACAAACGGTATTTATCCATGCATTAAATATCATTAAAGCTGTCATAACGGCAAGCATACAGGTAAAAGGAAAAAGCCATTCAGGATTTTTTCCTGTCAAAAGCCTATCCATAAATATTCTTGAAAAAACAGGATTAATTACCTCGAGAAGTTTTGAAATAATGGTTGTAATTACAACAAAAACAATGGCAACTGATGCACCCTGGATACGCTTTTTGGCAAAAGAATAAATGCTTTTTGGCTTTCCTGCTCTTTCAAAATCCTCTCCAGGTGTCATCGCTAAAACAACACCGGTAAACTCCTCATCAAACTCTTTCATTGAAACAGTTCTTTCACCTTTTGCAGGATCATTAATGTAAGCCTTACCATTTTTTATACCATTAAGCACTACAAAATGATTGAACCCCCAATGTATTATGCATGGAAACTGATCAAATTCCTTAAATGCCTCTGGTTCCATTCGATAACCGGTAGCCTTCATCCCATAATTTCTGGCTGCCTTTATTATATTTAGAGCATTCTGACCATCTCTTGAAACGCCACAATCCTCTCTTGCCTGTTCAAGAGTTATATACTTACCATAATAGGCCAAAACCATAGTCAAGCATGCAGCACCGCACTCCAAAAATTCGAGCTGCATTACTACTGGAACCTTCACTTTTTTTCCATATTTAGATGGTTTATTGTTTTTGGTTAACATAACTTTTAGTTACTACTCTTCTTTATTGAATAAAAAACTGATTGGTCTTATTGAATCGGCAATAATCTTTCCTTTGTATGTTCCATCTTCTAGGTTAATGCCTCCGATTTCATATAAATCAAACCATTCACTATTTCCGTCCGCTTCCATTATGTGTAGTAAAGATGCATCTTCTGCATTATCTGAATTTAATAATTTAGCCTGACTGGTTCTTTTTCCTAATACATATTCCTGGCCTTCTATTTCTATAGTCATCCCCTGCTTATAATACTGCTGTCTTTTTTCTGGGAAATAACACACTCCCTTCGAATCTGATACAACTACCGCCGAATAAACTACAGTATCAATACTTGCCACAGACCCCCACACAACAAAACCTAAAAGCACTGCCAAAACAGCAAGAAGACCCATCCACATTCCTGGATTGGCCACTTTTATATATTCATTTAGATTTTCTGGCGATTTGATTCTTTCTAAGGACTTTTCTCTAAAAACTCCCTTTTCTTCCATAGTGCCTCCTATATCAGATTTTTAGGCTTAATTATCAATAGATTTTACATAAAGGTACAGACTCTGATTATCGTTTTCATAATCATCAGCAGGTATTATTTCCATCATAACCTGTTTAAAATCATCACCAAATTTTCTTCTGTAGAAAATGCTAAGCGAAGTATTTGCCCCTTTAAAATACGTTCTTAAGAACTCTATATCAGTCTGTCTTAAATATTCATCAAGATCATCTTTGTGTACCTGACCTGTTTTACCAAATGCAGAAAGCCATTCGGAAATCTTTGTAGAAAAGCCCATTGCCTCCGTCTGCTCGCTTTCATCCACTCCGACAATATTATAGGCATCAGTTGTAAGATTAATCTTTAAAATCTTAGTATAAAGATTACAAAGTGCAGTATGCGCAGCAGCCTGACCTCTTCTGTCAACTCCCTTCTGCGAATAATACTTCGCCTTTGCCTCATACATTCTTTTTTCAGCAATGGTCGCTAATTCATCAACTGTTTCAATAGCAAATTCTCTCTTGGTAGCGCAACCAACCGACATGGAAACTTCTTTTACTAAAACACCGCTCCACGCATGCATTACCTGTTCAAGATCTTTTAATACTAATTCAAGTCTATTTTCATCAGCAAAAATCATAGAAACAAACTCATCCCCGCCTGTCCTATAAATCTTTCCATATGATCCCAATGCACGTTTCAAGCACTCTGCCGCACCTTCTATAAGCTCATCTCCAGCTATATGTCCCAGTGTATCATTAATAACCTTAAGGCCATTTACATCTACTGAAATATATACAAAATTCGGCTCTGGAGGAACTGTAGGATAATTAAGGATATCATCTTCATAGGCTCTTCTGTTATAAAGACCTGTAAGTTCATCTTTATTAGCCTTATCAATTAAATCTTCTTCCTTCTTTTTATCCTCATCAACAACCTGGGTTGTAATCATTACTTTTGTAAGAGCGCCAGCTTCATTCTTTTCAACCACAATAAACGAAATACGAAGCCAGCCGACATTGTTATCAACAACATCAATAAAAACTGAATTTTTATTTCTTAACCTGTCAGAAAGAGTATATAAATTAACAAACTCCAGCGCTGTATTTTTATATTCACCATCTACAGTTGTTTCAACAATATTGCGCAACATATCACTAGCATTTTTACCATTCTCAACAACCTCATCCATAAGGCTGTTTGCCTCAATTTTTTCAATGCTAAAATCCGTCATATGAACAAGATGCATGCTGTAATATATATCAGAAAGGGATGTGAGAATTTCCATCTGATCATTTATCTTTTCATTTGCATAAATCAATTTAAAAAGAATATAAGAAATGACTGATGCCGCCGCTATAAGCCATGCAATTTCAATTGCAATCGCTGAAACAAAAGAAGCAAAATAAGCGTTTGTAGAATGTGCAACAGTTATCAAACAATCATCATATAATCTAAAATGACAATAGTTTTTGAATCCATCAATTACAGAATTCTTACTTTCTATCGTGTTAGAATCATCGCCCTCATCAAGTATGCCAATATCAACTAAAGTCTGTCCTATACTATCTTTATTTGTTGATCCTAAAATCTCCTTTGAGTTTTTATCCGCAACATATATACTAACGCCCTCGTATGCTGGCATCTGTCTTACAACTTCATAAATGCTATTTTCTTTTAATTCCTCTAATAAACGCACAGGCTCTATTCCAACCTGCACCATGTATGTTCCTGTAGAATCCCAGGTAATCGCATACATCATAGATTTATTTTCTGCTGTATTAGGTGTAACGCCCTGACACATAGTAAGCGTCTTATCTAAGAGCATAGGCTTAAAAAATGCCACCTGTTCACCATCTTCAAAAGAAAGGCCATAGTACTCTGGATGAGTTCCCGCATATATAACGCCCGATGTATCAAACAGATTAATCTCATCTATGCCCATTAAAGAAGCAAGTTTTTTAAGTTCTTCAACATCTTCTATTGCTTCTTTTTTATTATCAAGAAAGTATGCAACTGTATTTGCTTTTTGCACATATTCTTCTTTTAGTACAGCTAAGGTTTCCTCCTCACTTTTCTGGGTTTCCTCAAGGATACCTTCTACATGATTAAGTATTACCTCAGAAGTTTTTTGCACCTGTCTTTGATTCGCATAAGACAAAATATATACTTCAATCAAAATAGCAATCACAAAAAATGCTATCAAGCATATCGCAAATCTAATTTTGAATTTTTTATTATTCATATAACCTCTTTAACTGTCAAAATATACTATTTCTGATTATATCAGATTAAACTCTTCAAATACACAAAAAAATAAGCATAAAAAAAGCCCCTCGGGGGGAATCCTTGGGGCTTTAAACGACGGGTTAGCTCGGAATACGTAGCATGGGGGTTGGAGCCCATAAATCGCTACTTGTGGCATAGCCCTTCGGTTGGTGTGTACCTGAATTTTCTTTTACTTCAGAACAGGCATCTCTGAAAATGCTTCCAAATTCCGATCCACTGTTTCTCTTCGGGGGGAAGAAATATACCAGCGACTGGTTATTGGAGTTGGAACCGGAAGCTTCGGCCGAAGCCTCAACTCTAAAATACATCTCGGTCAAATTTGCCATAAAGCAATCCTCCCTTCAATGTGTGGCGTGTAATAAAACACCCCAGTTCCTATGAAGTAGCAAGTGCTACTAGAGAGATATTAACACTTTCACTTGTATATTGCAAGACATTTATATACTAAATGTAGTGTTTTTGTGTTTGCATAAAAAAAGAAAGGGATAATCCCTTTCTTTTTAATTATTCTTATCAAGAAACTGTACATATTCTTTCGGCGGAACAGGTTTTGAATAAAAATATCCCTGCATATAATCGCACCCATTTGCCTCCAGAAGATTTACCATCTCTTCATTTTCAACACCTTCAACGACTATCTTCTTGCCAAGGTCTTTCAGCATCTTAAGAGTGCTGATAAGTACAATCTTTGCATTGCCATCCTTCATTGCATTCCACAAGATTCCCTTATCAATCTTAACTATCTCAACAGGAAGTTTAAAAAGGTAATCTACAGATGCAAATCCAGATCCATAATCATCCAGCGAGAAACTAACTCCCATTTTGTGAAATGCCTCAATATTCAAAAGCATTATCTCATCTTTTTCAAAGGATGCTGTCTCTGTTATCTCAAGATTTATCCAGTGAGGATCGATATCATACTTCTTCATTATGTCAGTAAAGATTGTAACGATATCTTTTTGGAAGCACTGAAGAGGCGAAAGATTTATCTCTATATAGTGAACTCCCATAGTTTCGATACATCTGCTGTCTCTTATAAACTTACAAACCTTCTCGAATACAATCTCTCCTATTTTGTAAATCATTCCCTGGCTTTCAGCAAGAGGTATAAACTCTTCCGGGCTTATAAATCCAATTTCTGAATCAGGCAACCTGACAAGAGCCTCAACGGATACAAACTTACCAGTATGAACATCCCTTATAGGCTGATAGAAAACATTGAAGCTCTCATTCTTAATTGCATCCTTAAGCACCATAGAAATCTTCTTTTGTCTTTCTATATCATTTATAACAGAATCAAATCCAAGAACTAAATCAAATTCCGGATTATCTTTTTGAAGAATCTCATGCAGAGTACTCTCAATGATATCAGTTTTAATTTCAGGTTTAATATTACAAATACAAATATGCTTAAATGAAACTTCTATTATCGTATCAACAAGTTCTATAGACTTTTGCGAAAACTTATTAAGTTTTTCAATGACTTTGTATTCATCATCTTCCTTATCAAGCAACACCACAAATTTATCATCAGCAATTGTATATGCGTTTGAATGGAAATAATGGCTTATATATTCTGCAACACGGCTCGATACTCTGTTACAGTTTTTTAGACTTAATGTTTCTCGTAAATTATCATAGTCTTTTATAGCAAAGGCAAAAATGTTAACAATTTCTTTTGACCTTTGTTTCTTTTTCATAGTCTGCAAAAACGCATTTCTGTTGTAACACGCTGTCTGTCTGAATGTAAAATATGCAGGATTTTCAAACGATGTGTAAAGGAAATATATAACGAGCGTACATCCAAACTGACCTACAAGAAGCGTAGGCTTTACCATCTGAATATAAACCCCAAGAAAAACAGCTGATATAAAAGATAAAACAGCATATACCTGATACCTGTTAAATCTTTTTCTCTTTATTGCAAAAAGAATAAATGCCGCAAGCAAAAATGCTGCAGCCATACCATATAAAAATGGCATCAAAGGGCCATGGGTATAGGTCATATTGGGATCAAAATATGCGACAAGATGTGTCCATGGAGATGTTACTGTAACAATAAATAAAAGCGCAATAGAACATATAATAACCGCCTTTGCAGGCACCCATATTTTTTGAATTTTTGTTTTAGAATCAATATACGCAAAGAATAAAACACCCATAGTGTTATAAAAGAATAAATACCCAAGAGTAGTCACATTGTTGTACCACATAGGATATTTACCTGGAAGCGTGATGGAGTAACAGCTTGCTATATCAAAGACACAACCCAGTATATCAAAAATGAGAAGAGCCACAATAAGTCTACTAGACTTAGTCCTGTATGTTCTTCTCATCCAATATATTAATAATAGAAAACTCGCAGATATTAGTCCTGCAACATCATAATTGTAATTATATATCATAAAAATCCTTTTCAAAGATTTGAGTGACTACAAAGGGTATTTTATCATATAAATACATATTTCTCTATAATTTCTGCAACTCCGCCCTGATTATTATCTTTTTGAGTAATAACATCTGCTACTTTTTTTACAGAATCCTTGGCATTTTTCATTGCCACACCAATATGTGCTGCTTTTATCATATCGATGTCATTTTCTTCATCTCCAACTGCAATGGTATCTTCTACATTTATCCCAAATTCCTTGCAGAATTCAAAAATTGCTGTACCTTTATTTACTCCTTTTTTGACAAATTCAAGATATCTTGGGTCTGAAAAAAAGCACTGAAAATACTCAGAAAATTCTTCTTCATGCTCAGCCTTAAATCTTTCAAGTTTCTCATGATCATCAACATCAATAAGCATTACCTTCTGAAGATTGTACTTGGAAAAATCATCAAAAGGAACATTCTGCAAATATGGAAGTCTTGTAATTTTCCTATAAAAGTCCAGTTCTGCATCATTGCCAAGCGGCATGAGTATCTGTTCTTCATCATATGTATGGCAATGAATTCCTGCCTCGATAGCAGCCTTTAAAACTTTTATAACCATATCTGCATCAAGACAATTCATTTTTACAATTTCCTTTTTGTGACAATCGTAAAGAATGCTTCCGTTATACGACAAAAGGTAACAGCCAGGCTTATAAAATTCAAGCTTCTCAATCACATCAAAAGCGCCCTTTACAGGACGCCCGGTATTGATGACAACTGTATGGCCTTCATCTATAGCCTTGTGAATCATTGTTTTGTTTATTCTTGGTACATTGTGGTCTGATGATAAAATCGTTCCATCTATATCAAGAAATATTGCTTTTTTAGACATTTTTTGGAGCCTTTGCCGGAATAAACAGTCTTCTTTTTCTAGGAGACTGTTCTTTTGTTTTACTTTGTTTACCTGCTTCCTGGCAGAAAATACTCTGCGAATCAACAGATTCTTTTCCTCGCCTATCAGCCTTCTTATATGTTCCATCCGCCTGAAGAAGATGCGCTTTAACATTATCTGCAAATTCAATATCAAGAATATGTTTAACTTCTGTTCTTATAGCCTCATCCTCAACTGGGAATATAATTTCTACTCGTCTGTCTAAGTTTCTTGGCATCCAGTCCGCTGAACCCATGTAATACTCTTCTGCTCCATCATTGTAGAAATAGAAAATTCTACTGTGTTCAAGGAAATTTCCTACGATGGAACGAACAGAAATATTTTCAGATACTCCTTTGATTCCTGTCTTAAGACAGCAAATACCTCTGACTAAAAGCTCTATCTTTACACCACAGGATGAAGCTTCATACAAAGCAGCTATTATCTCCTGGTCGCAAAGGGAATTCATCTTTGCAATAATGTGAGCTTTTTTGCCTGCTTTAGCGTACTCTTTTTCTCTCTCAATAAGACGAAGGAAAGTCTTTCTAAGCCAGATTGGAGCAACGACAAGCCTATTCCATGCTGGTGGCTCTGAATAACCTGAAAGCATATTAAAGAATGCAGTTGCATCTACACCTATAGCTTCACGACATGTAAGAATACCGCAGTCTGTATAAAGCTTTGCAGTCTTATCATTATAGTTACCAGTTCCAAGGTGAACGTATCTTACGATTCCCTCCTCGTCTCTTCTGACAACAAGAGCAATCTTACTGTGAGTTTTTAATCCAACAAGACCATATATTACATGGCATCCTGCTTTCTCAAGCTTTTTAGCCCACTCAATATTATTTTCCTCATCAAATCTTGCTTTCAGCTCAACTAAAACAGAAACCTGCTTTCCATTTTCTGCGGCTTTTTCAAGTGCGGCTATAATTGGCGAAGTTGACGAAACACGGTACAAAGTCTGTTTTATCGCAAGTACATTTGGATCAACTGCGGCCTGCTGAATCATGGCAACAACCGGATCAAAACTAACATATGGATGATGAAGGAAAATATCTCCCTTTTTGATTTGTTCAAAAATATTCTGTGATAAATCCAAAGCTGGATGAGCTGCTGCTGTATATGGCTCATTTCTAAGATGATCAAATCCATCTATGCCATAAAGACTCATCATACATGTCAAATCAATAGGACCATCAATGTCAAAAATTTCATCCTTTTCAAGATTTAACGCTTCATTTAAATATTTAAGGATTCTCTTATCAACACCCTTTGTTACTTCAAGCCTTATAGCCTCTCCTCTTTGACGCTGCTTAAGCTGCTTTTGAATCTCGATAAGAAGATCCTCTGCCTCCTCCTCATCAATACTCATATCAGCATTTCTCATGATACGATAAGGACTTGATGCAAGGATTGCATTGTTAAGGAAAAGTTTATGCAAATTATCCTGAATAATATTTTCAAGAAAAACAAATATCTTTGTCTTATCTGGAGAAGGAATTTCAACAAGTCTAGGAAGAACCTTAGGCACCTGAACAGTTGCAAATACTTCCTTTCCCTTCTTTTTGTCGCCTTCTAGAATCGCACCTATATTAAGGGATTTATTCGCAATAAGCGGAAAAGGTCTTGAAGCATCAACCGCCATTGGGGTAAGTACAGGATAAACCTGCTTATCAAAATAGTGATTGATAAAATCCTTCTGCGCTTTTGATAGTGAAGCGTTATCAGAAACAATTATGATTCCTTCTTCCTCAAGCTTTGGAAGAATAGACTTGTTATAAGTACTATACTGAGTGTCAACAAGACTTCTTGCATCAGCAATTACTCTTGATAGCTGTTCTTCAGCAGTAAGCCCTGCTAAATCTTTCTTTTTATAGCCGGTCTCAAGCATGTCCTTTAAAGAGGCTACACGAACCATAAAAAATTCATCGAGATTTGACGAAGTGATTGAAATAAACTTCAATCTTTCAAGAATAGGTATAGATTTATCTCTTGCTTCATTTAATACTCGAAGATCAAATCTAAGCCAGCTTACTTCTCTGTTCTCATAGTATTCAGGATTGTAAAATTTCTTGTCAATTTCCATGTTCTTCTCCTAGCCCACAATACGATTTTCTTTGATTACTGGTTTAAGGTTAAATACCTCTTCAAATAATTCTTTTCTATCTTCAAAATCAATTTTCTCGATAGTAATATCTGAAACAGTATCTACAGCCACAGCTAAATTATCCCCCTTAACACTGCAGCTTACCGATTTGACACTCTGGTTACTGGTAGAATCCAGTGCTGCTGCAAGCTTTACAATAGCTGCAAGCTTTGCAACCTTCAAATATCCTTCTAAAGACATACCTGTCATATCTTCGTAAGAAGGCAAATCTTCTCTATTGTACTTCGCAACATTTGCAACTATTTTTCTTTCCTCATGAGATAATCCAATAATCTCAGAAGCAAGAATTACATCATGAGCACTTTGAGCTCTCTCCTCAAGCGAAACAAATCTACCACAGTCATGAAGCATAACTGAAACTTCAAGCAAAAGCTTATCTCTCTTATTAAGACCATGAAGCTTTTTAGTTGCATCAAATATTTCACGAGCTACCATGTTAATTGCTTCATCATGTACCGGATCATTTCTATATCTCATTGCCATATGCAAACACTGAGTACGAATATCATCCTCAAAATTATGCTTCTTCTTTAAAACCTTATTCTCATAACAGTAGTTAAGGAAAATGCCTTCATGAGTAGTGGTACCAACTACAGTTACGTCCTCTGTGACGATGTTTTTAACAAGACCATAGTAAATATTGATAAATGACTCCGCGAGACTGTCCGAATTTTGGTACCCGTTTTCTTCCGCAGAAATACGTTTTCTCCTTGCTCTAATTATTTTATCCATTGCTACAAGAAAGTTTTCTCTGGCAAAGGTTTTATTATTATTGTTTTTCTTTTCAGCCTTTGTTATTGCATCAGAAATATAATCTCCAATAATCAAAAGATGCTTTATCTTGCCATATTCATTGAAAAGCTGTCTAAATGCATTAATTTCTTTTCCGACAACTGCCTCAACCAATTTTTCAGGACTTTCTGTCGCCATATCAAGATGACGCAAGTTTTCTCTGATTTTTACCGATGAAACAAATACATGCTGAGTAGTTATCATTTCACCTTCATGCACCAATGTAAGCTGAAGTGAATTACCACCTACGTCAACAATGATTATGCCCTCATTTGCAAAATCTTCATACTGGTCTGAATCTGTAATAGCCAATAGATCAAGATATTTTTGCTCCGAATTGGAAAGAGCTTTTAATCTCATTCCCGTACGGTTATAAATCTGTTCAATAAGAAAGATTTTATTTGAAGCAAACTTTAACGCAGGGGAAATATTAACCACGTAATCGGTCACCCCATACCCATCCATAACTTCTTTGAATCCTGTAAGTCCTTCAGAAATGACATCCATTGTACGGTCTGAAACTTTGTCATACTTTTGAATATCTTTTTGAAGATCAAGTCTGACACGTACAAAGTCAACTTCCTTGTACTGCTTCTTAGTTGATACCTCATATACTTTGAGGCTCATCTCATAAGTTCCAATGTAGATTGCACCAAATGTCTGCATAGTCTCTCCTATTGTGAAAGATTGTCTATAAGCTGACGTGCGCTTCTTCCGCTGCGTCCGCTGCCTCTAAGCTCCCAAGCATTTGCTTTTGCCAAAAGTTCCTGATCTGTAAGATTAATCCCTGCTCTTTGACCTAATTCAAGAATTATCTTCTCATATTCTTTCTTCTCTGGAGATGGGAAATAAATCTGAACTCCAAATCTGTATGCCAGAGAAAGCTTCTCCTGAACAGTATCATTCTTATGGATATCATCATCCATAATAGCGCCCTTATCCTTAAATGTCTCCTTTACCAAATGACGACGATTTGAGGTCGCATAAATAAGTACATTATCTGGTTTTTTCTCAAGCCCGCCTTCAATGACCGCTTTTAGGTACTTATACTCAGTTTCCTGTTCTTCAAAAGATAAATCATCCATAACTATAACGAATTTGTATCTTCTGTTTTTAATCTGAGCAATAAGGTCATTTAAATTCTTGAACTGATGCTTATATATTTCTACAACTCTAAGCCCCTGTTCATAATACTTATTCATCATAGCCTTAATACTTGTAGATTTGCCAGTACCTGCATCTCCGTACAAAAGAACGTTATTGGCTGGCTTTCCTTCAAGAAACGCCTCTGTATTATCCATTAAAGTTTTCTTTTGAATATCAAGTCCAACAAGTTCATCAAAATCAACGTGGCTTACATTTGTGATTGGAACAATCTCCGACTCATTCATTCGAAAAGCCCTGTGAAGTCCAATTTTGCCAACACCAAAATGAGCATAAAAGCCTCTTACTAATTTTTCTATTTCTGATGCATCTTTTGCTTTGTCGATTGCATCACTAAGTGCTTTTATTTCATCACGAACTCTGTGTGAAAGCATATGAAGATGCGAATTACTGCATGCAAATGATACAGTAAGACCATACGCCTTTTTATCTTCATCATCCTCTATAAATGAAAAATCTTCTTCAAATAAAAGCTTTAATTTTTCAAAATCAATTTTTGCCGTTTCTGATAAGGAATCTTCTCCTGGATCTTTAACCTCACATGATAAAGAATAAGCATTTTCATCATTGCAAACAAGATAAGTTAAGTAAAGTTTCCATAAATTTCCTGTAAAGCCGTAAGTTCTACCGAAATCAAAAAGACCAGATAAAACAGCATTAACTGCTTCCTTATCTTTATGTTCTTTTGCCCACTCAAGGGCACATATAAGTTCATCGTTTTCTATTAATTTATACAGAAACATAATTACCTAAAATCTCCAATTTCGTAGTTTCCCTTTTTAGACCATAAAGTGCCATCTTAACATTAAGGTCAGAAAGATTTCCCATAAAATCAACAAAGAATCTGTATTCCCACTCTCCATTTGCTGATGGGCGAGACTCTATCCTGCAAAGATTTATATTATTAAATATCAAATGTGACAGGCTACTGTATAAAGAACCTTTGCTATGAGGGATTTCAAAAAAGCAGGTAACTTTATTTGCCGCTTTTTCATACTCTTTTCTAGCTGATACAATGACAAATCTTGTCATGTTATCCTTTATGTCCTGAATTTTACTATCTAATATCTCAAGGTCATAAAGTTCAGCATTAATTTCACCAGCTATTGCTGCACAGGCCTTATCCCCATTTTCTTTTATAAATTTGGCGCCCATTGCAGTATTCTTAAGTGCCTTAGGTTCAAGCCCATGCTCTGAAATATAACCGTTACACTGCATTAAAGCCTGTGGGTGTGAATAAACAGTAACGATATCGTCAAGTTTAGCTCCCTTTATTCCAAGAAGCGCATGGTCAATTGATATAACCTGCTCTCCAACAATGAACAAACCATATTCTGCTAAAAGATCATGGTTTTCTGCCACAATACCCTGGCTTGAATTTTCAAGTGGTAAAACAGCATAATTCGCCCTTCCATTTTTCAGTTCTTCGCAGGCATCTTTCCAAGTAGGAACTGCATGACCATTTACATCATTTCCAAAGAACTTTTTCATAGCGGCCTGTGAATAAGCCCCTTCTACCCCCTGAAAAACAACGTTGCAGTCTTTAAAATTAAACTTTTCAATCTGCTCGCCATAGTCATTCGATTCAAGTTCATTAGACTTAATAATCTGATACTGGCGTTTTCTTGAAATAGCCATTATCTGTGTGAACATCTGACGAATTGCTTCATCGTCAAACTCTGAATCACCCATAGAAGCTAAAACGTCAAGCTTTTGCTGTTCTCTCTCTGGATCAAGTACTGGTTTTCCAGTTTGAATCTTATATTCAGCCACCTCTTCAACGCACTTTAGACGCTTTTTATAAAGATTGATTATCTCTTTATCAATCTTGTCCAATTCTGCTCTTGTTATTGATAAATCCTGCATTTTTCTCCTTTAAAACAACGAATCAAAAAGTGATATCTGATTTGTTTCTGGTAAATTACTTAATATTCCAAGCTCAACCATAAGGTCAACAATCTTTTGAGGTGTCTTGGTTCTTGTTTTAAAATCCTGAAGTGATAAAAATGGTCCATCCTTCACAGCATCCACTATTGCATCAGCTGCATTTTCTCCAAGTCCGTCAAATGATATAAGACTTGGCATAAGCTTTCCATCAACAATAGTAAATCGTCTTGCCTGAACTACATTTAAGTCTATAGGGCAAAATTCAAGACCTCTTGCATAGAATTCTTCTACAGATTTCATATCTGATAAGGTTCCCTTGTCTTTTGCAGATAACCCGCCATCGACTTTACCAGACTCTTTATCACCATAGATTTTTATATACATTCGAAGCTTTTCAACTCCTGCACACATAAGCTCATAGTTAAAATTGGTCGCACGAATTGAAAAATATGCTGCATAATAGGCAAGAGGATAATATACCTTACAGTAGGCAATTCTCCACGCCATCATAACATAAGCTGCCGCATGAGCCTTAGGGAACATGTACTCAATACGCTCACAAGACCATAAATACCAGTCTGGCACCCCGTGATCGACAATATCCTGTCTCCACTCTGGCCAGTCGCCACATTTCTTCTTTGCAACCATTCCTTTTCGAACGGCTTCCATGATTTTAAACGCCCTCTCATTCTCAATGCCTTTGCTAATGAGGTAGGTCATAATATCATCACGGGTACAAATACATTCAGAAATTGTTGCCGTACCATTTTGGATAAGTGTTTGAGCATTACCACCATAAACATTGGTACCATGCGACAATCCAGAAATTCTGATAAGATCGGAAAAACTCTGTGGCTTTGTTTCAACAAGAGTATTTATCGCATTATCTGTACCAAATTCAGGAATTCCACGAGAACCCGTCTGTGCACCGCCAATATCTGAAGGAGTAACTCCGATTGACGTTGTATCCTGAAAAAGCTTCATAACGATTGGATCGTCTAAAGGAATCGTTGTCGCATCAAGTCCAGTCAAATCCTCCAAAAGCCTAATCATTGTAGGATCATCGTGTCCCAGAATATCAAGTTTAAGAAGGTTATTATCTATTGAGTGATAATCAAAGTGTGTAGTTATAATGCCCGATTCTGCTTTATTCGCTGGATTTTGAATCGGTGTAAAGGTGTTTATATCTTCACCTAAAGGAAGAACAATGATTCCTCCCGGATGCTGACCTGTTGTCCTATGAATTCCAGTACAGCCTGCTACAATTCTGTTTATCTCCGCTTCCCTTTTTACAATATTTCTTTCAGCGAGATAGTTCTTTACATATCCATAAGCAGTCTTATCTGCAAGCGTACCAACGGTACCTGCTTTAAAGGTCTGCCCTTCTCCAAAGATTACTTCTGTATACTGATGGGCTTTTGCCTGATATTCACCTGAAAAGTTTAGGTCGATATCCGGCTCCTTATTTCCTTTAAAACCAAGGAACGTCTCAAAAGGAATATCAAAACCTGCTTTTTCAAGCTCATGTCCGCAATTAGGACATTTCTTATCCGGCATATCACATCCAGATGCGCCGCTATAAGCTTTAACTTCTTCTGAATCAAAGTCTGAATAGTGGCACTTTTTGCAGTAATAATGGGGTGCCAAAGGATTAACCTCTGTAATACCTGCCATTGTAGCCGCAAAAGAAGATCCAACTGATCCACGAGAACCAACAAGGTAGCCATCCTCATTTGATTTCCACACAAGTTTTTGCGCAATTATATACATAACCGCATATCCATTACTTATGATGGAATTAAGCTCTCTTGAAAGTCTTTCCTCAACTACTTTTGGAAGCTCATCGCCATAAATTGCATGTGCTTTATTATAGCATATTGTCCTTAGCATCTCATCGGATTTATCGATAACCGGAGGACATTTATCAGGGCGAACAGGAGCTATCCTCTCACACATATCTGCAATTAAATTTGTATTGGTTACAACAACCTCATATGCCTTCTCTTCTCCCAAATAAGAAAACTCCTCAAGCATTTCCTTTGTCGTATGAAGGTATAATGGTGGCTGCCTGTCTGCATCATCAAAACCTTTTCCTGCCATTATAATTCTTCGGTATATTTCATCCTCAGGATTTAAGAAATGAACATCGCAGGTCGCGCAAACAGGTTTGTTGTATTCTTTTCCCAGTCTTACAATTTCTCTATTGATATCTCTTATATCTTCAACCGAATCGATAGGATACTTTTCCTCATCAATCATAAACATATCGTTTCCAACTGGCTGAATTTCAAGGTAATCATAGAAATTAACTATTCTTGCAATCTCTTCTGGATTTCTTCCCTGCAAAATTGCATCAAAAAGCTCACCCTCACAACATGCTGATCCAAGTATAAGTCCATCCCTATATTTTTCTATGAGACTCTTTGGCATAACAGGACGCCTGTAGAAATAATTAAGATGAGACTCAGAGATAAGTCTGTAAAGATTTACTCGTCCAAGATCATTTTTTGCTATAACAATGCCATGATGGGTGTGAAGTTTCGCTGCATTTGTCGAATCTTCTTTGGCTTTACTATTTATTTCATCTAAAGTCGTCGCTCCAAGGTCCGAAATCATGGACATTAACTTTATAAAAACAAGAGCAGTACATTCCGCATCATCTACAGCCCTGTGATGATTTTCAAGTGGAATCTTAAGCGACTTTGCAATAGCGTCCAATGTAAACTTCTTCTGCAGAGGCAAAACCATTCTTGCCATTGCCATGGTATCCATATATGTATAGCTAAACGGAAGTCCCAAAAGGCGTGCATTCTCTTCGACGTAACTTACATCAAACTCAGCATTGTGGGCTACTAAAACACAACCTTCTATAAATTCAAGAAACTCAGGGAGCCTCACATCAATTTCAGGCTCATTAATAACCATATCATCTCTGATATGAGTTAACTGTTCAACTCGAAGCGGAATTGGAACCTTTGGATTTACAAAAGCTGAATATCTATCAATAATATTGCCATTTCGAACCTTTACAGCTCCAAATTCTATTATCTTATTTTTATGTGGATTAAAGCCTGTTGTCTCTAAATCAAATACTACATAGGTAGTGTCCGCAATCGGCTGACCTTTCGCATTTGTAACAACATCCTTGGTATCATCAGCAAAATAGCCTTCTACTCCGTAAAGTATCTTAAAATCTTCACCAGGCTTAATTGCGTGGAAAGCACCTGTAAACGCCTGAACATCACCATGATCGGTTATAGCAATGGCTTTATGCCCCCATTCTTTAGCACATTTAATGATATCCGCAACATCAGTTACTGCGTCCATATCAGACATATTTGTATGACAGTGAAGCTCTACTCGCTTTTCTGCCGATATATCCATTCGCTTTTCATTTTCAGTAAAGTCTGCAATCTTCTGAATAGAGCGAACTGGGAAAATTTCCATAGTCTTATCATATGCATTATATGCAAATGCACCTTCTATCTTTAAAAAATTTCCCCTTTTTACTGTGGCTCTAAAATCATCAATAAACTCATCTGGTGGAAAAGCTTTACATGAAACAGAATCCGTAAAATCAGTTATATCAAAGCGAACCATATTCTTCTCTGATCTGGTTCGTTTCTCTTCATAAAAAATAACTTTACCTCGAAGAACAACAGAGTTTGTTTCAGTATCAAGATCAATCATTGCTACTGCATCTTCTTCGATCAAGCGTCCCAAAAGTAGGCCTTCTATGCCGCTATTTTTAGCATTTTCATAATCCATAAGACCTCTTGGCTTTCTCTGAGGTGCTTCAGGCTTTTTAGATTTATCAGCTTCCTTTTTAGGCTCTTTAGTTTCAGGTTCCCTGGCCTCTTTAGTTTCTGAGGATACGTCTTCATTTTCTTCCGTAACAGACTTTTCTTCCGTAGCCATACCAAGTCTTGCCTTAACCTGGTTAAGTCTATTGGCATCTTCTATATCCTTATTCTTTTGGAAGGTACTCTTCTTTTCGCTTTCGTCAGGTTCATCAAACACAATATCAAATGAAAAACCACTTCTTTTACAAAGGAATACTCTTAACGCTTCCTCTAACTCATCTTCAAATTCTTTTCTTATCGGAGCACCTTTAACTTTTATGTGTAAAGCACCATCTTCATCAAAGTGTTTTTCGGCGCTTTCAAAAGTAATCCCCAGAAATGGAGAATGGCATGACGATAATTCTTCTACAATACTGCTTTCGTACTCGGTTAAAAGTATTTCAGGAGTATACTGAGTAGATAAATCAAAACTTTCAACTATGAATACTTCTTCTTTTTTAGGGAAATAATGCTTGTGAATTTGACGTTGCAAATAAAGCACCTCCTTGTGCGCAAGAAGATGCTTAAACTTAACGTATACCCTAACCTTGGTCTTTTGCCTGTTTTCGGCAATTTTTTCTATTTCGCCTTCATCAAAAGCAAGCTTAACCTCGTTGATTAGTTTGATTTTTGGAAAAACCTGTGCGAAACGTTGCATTATTTTGAAAAACTAAGTATTTCCTTTTTAAGTTCCTCAAGAAGATCTTTTTCTGGAACCTTTCTAACTATTTCTCCGCCTTTAATTATAAGACCTTCACCTTTTCCTCCAGCAATGCCAAGATCTGCTTCTTTCGCCTCACCTGGGCCGTTAACAACACATCCCATTACTGCTATTTTAAGGTCCAAATCCATGCCACTAACCATATTTTCAACCTGGTTAGCAAGGCCAATTAAATCTATTTCTGTTCGACCACATGTAGGGCAGGAAACAACTTCCACTCCGCCCTTTCTAAGTCCTAAAGAACGAAGGATAAGTTTTGCTGATTTTATCTCTTCAACCGGGTTTCCAGTAAGAGAAACTCTCATCGTATCACCAATACCTTCATACAGTAAAATTCCAAGACCTACAGATGACTTGATATTACCAGATATTAAAGTTCCTGCCTCAGTAATTCCAATATGAATAGGATGAACAGTTTTCTCTGCAATAAGCTCATGTGCCTTTATGCACATCATAACATCTGACGACTTAATGGAAATGACAATATTGTCATAATCAAGCTCCTCTATCATGTGTACCTTATCTAAAGCACTTTCAACTATTCCTTCAGCTGTAACGCCGTTATATTTTTCAACCAATTCTTTTTCCAGGGAACCGGAATTAACACCGACACGAATAGGAATATTTTTTTCTTTTGCGGCCTCTACTACTGCTTTTAGTCTTTCAGGACCACCAATATTGCCAGGGTTAATTCTAATTTTATCTGCTCCATTTTCTATCGCTGCCAGAGCCATTTTATAATCAAAATGAATATCTGCAACAAGCGGAATATGGATTCTTTTTTTGATTTCTTTTAAGGCATCAGCAGCTCTTTGGTCTGGAACTGTGACTCTTATAATTTCGCAGCCAGCTTCCTCAAGCTCTAATATCTGCGCTACTGTACTTTCTACATCCCAGGTTTTAGTGTTGCACATTGACTGAATTGCAACTGGATGACTGCCGCCAATTACTACACCGCCTATATTAACTTCTTTAGATACTCTTCTCATAATTACCTTCTAAAATAATTTGCTTACATCGTGACTCGTAACAAAAATAAGAAAACTAAATAGCAAAATAAATCCAGCTCCATTTACCACCGCTTCATACTTTGGAGGCATCTTTTTGCCAGTTAAAGCTTCAACAAAATATATCAAAAATCTTCCACCATCCAAGGCTGGAAATGGCATAAGATTCATTATTCCTATACAGGCCGATAAAATGACAAGTATATTTACAATATTAGCGACTACTACAAAACTTCCCTGATCTTTTACCTCTGTATAAGTATCTCCGACATAATCAACTATACCAACAGGCCCCATCATATTGTCCATGGACTCTTTGCCTGATATTAAACGGCCAAAACCATGTACTGTATTTTTGGCAAGGAAATTAACCTCAAAAAAACCATACTCTAAATTTTCAAAAAAGTTCCCATGATACGAAGCTTCTTTATTTGTAATTCCAATAAAATATCGCTTTTGAGTCTCATCATATTTTGGAGTAAGGACAACCTCTTTTATCTCCCCATCACGCTTAAAGGTAACGGTCACATCCTCACCTTCATTTTCTGAAAGATAAACAGAAACATCTCTAAAAAAATGCATCCTGTGATTATCAATTTTTATAATCTCATCTTTTGCAATAAGACCTGCTTCCTTTGCAGGATAACCATCAGAAACTTCTGATATAACTGGCAAATCATAGCCTGTAAAAGAAAATAAAATCACCATAAGAAGGTAAGCTAACAACAGATTGAATATTGGTCCTGCCAAAACAACTGCAATCCTGGACCATACAGATGCATTATTGAATGAATTTTCATCATCCGAATCCTCCATCTCACCTTCCATCATACAGCTTCCGCCAAAAGGAATAAGCTTAAGACAGTACTCCGTCTCTCCTTTTTTGAAATGAATAAGCTTTGGTCCAAAACCAATAGAAAATTCATTAACCCTTATGTGATTAGCTTTTGCCAAAAGAAAGTGTCCTAATTCATGAAAGAACACAATAAAGCAAAATAATAATATACCAACAATAAATTTCATTATCCCAATATCCTGTATGTTTCTTTTTCTATTTCAAGAATATCAGTAACTGATGGATTTTCTATGAACTTTACTTCATCCATTGCCTTTTCAATCATTTCTGGAATTCCAAAAAATCTGATTTCATCATTTAAAAATTTAGCAACTGCAACTTCATTAGCAGCATTAAAGACTGTAGGAAGACTTCCCCCAGTCTTACCTGCTTTAAGAGCAAGCGCAAGTGCTTTAAACGTTTCTAGATCAGGTGCTTCAAAGGTCATAGAGCCAACTTTGAACAAATCAAGCTTATCTCCAGATAAGGTCTTTCTATTAGGATATAAAAGTGCATACTGTATAGGAAGGCGCATATCAGGCACGCCCATCTGACCAACTACAGAACCATCTTCGTATTCAACTGCAGAGTGTAAAATAGACTGCGGATGCACGGTAACTACTATCTGATCAATATCCACATCAAAAAGCCACTTAGCCTCCATTACTTCAAGGCCCTTATTAGCAAGTGTAGACGAATCAATGGTCACTTTTTTGCCCATAACCCAGTTTGGATGCTTAAGTGCGTCCTTTGCGGTCATATCCTTTATCTCATCTTTCTTACGACCTCTAAATGGCCCACCAGATGCTGTTAGAATAATCCTTGATATTTTGTTCTGACTATTTCCCTGCAGTGACTGGAAAATTGCGCTGTGCTCTGAATCAACAGGTAATATAGATACGCCCATCTTTTTAGCTAAAGGCATAATTATATGACCCGCACAAACTAAAGTTTCCTTATTTGCAAGAGCTATATCCTTTTTAGCCTCAATTGCAGCTATTGTAGGACGAATTCCTATCATTCCAACAACTGCTGTAACTACTATTTCAGCTTCAGCTGCTGTTGCAACTGCTAAAAGGCCATCCATTCCATAAAGAATATCAACACCTTTTATTCCTTCATCCAAAAGCCTTGATGATAGCGTTGAAGCTAAAGCTTCATTTTCCACAGAAACAAGGCCTGGCATAAACTCTTTAATCTGCTCAAAAACAAGATCAATATTTTTACCACAGCTTAAAGCTACTACCTCAAAGTCTTCTTTATGTTCTCTTGCAATATCAAGTGTCTGTGTTCCGATGGATCCAGTTGATCCTAAAATTGAAATCTTTTTCATATCTTATAAAAATAATTTAGTCAAAAAATATACTATTGGTGCAGTAATTATTACAGAATCAAAGCGGTCTAATATTCCGCCATGACCTGGAATTAAATTTGAATAATCTTTTATGTTGTAATTTCTTTTAATCGCTGATGCAGCAAGATCTCCTATCATTGAGATAAAAGCTCCGACACCTGCAATAATTGAAAAGATTAGTATTTTTTCCCAGCCTGCTTCAAGATGGCTTCTTACTATAATGCAATATACTGCTGTAATTAACATAGCACCAACTATACCGCCAACTGCTCCTTCTACCGACTTCTTTGGACTAAGAACTGGCGCCATCTTATGCTTACCTAGAAGAGATCCCGTAAAATATGCAAGGGTATCTGCACCCCAGGATATAATCACTATTAGCCAAACGATAAAAGCACCATTTTCAAGATTTACCCTTGTAAGATAAATGCATGAAATCATAACAGCCACGTAGAATAGTCCAAAGAAAGCTATCGCAACCTGACTAATATCATATTTAGGGAAGGTAAATACATAAAAGAACAAAAATAAGATAAGCGCTGCAACAGCTATTACTACTGTGGCATCATCTATTAAATCAAATCTTAAGCTGCCATAATAAGCTATAACCGCAAGAGTTCCTATAACCATAAAAGGGGTTTTTTCAAGCTTAATAACCCTATAAAGTTCAAAAAGTCCAACGATTGAAATAAGAGCACTAAATAAAAGCGTTACATCCCCGCCCGGTATTATTGTTAAGAGTAAAATTGACAGTAATACTGCCCCACTTATTGTTCTTGTAAGCATTTATTCCTCCGCATTTCCAAAACGTCTGTCACGCTTTTCGTAAGCTTCCACTGCCTTCTTTAAATCTTCCTCTCCAAATGCTGGCCATGGAGTTTCTGTAAAATAAAACTCGCTATATGCTAACTGCCAAAGAAGGTAGTTAGACAGTCTTTGCTCTCCTGAGGTTCTAATCATAAGGTCTGGATCTGGAAGCTCCTTTGTATCAAGATAGCTTGAAATAAGTTCTTCAGTTATCTCCTCCACCTTACCATCTTTGGCATCTTCAGTAATTTTAGTCACCGCTCTTCTAATCTCATCACGGCTTCCGTAGTTTATAGCAATGGTCATATTAAGACCATCAAAATCTTTTGAGTATTCCTCAATTTCTTTTATCTGACTCTGAAACTTTGGATCAAGCCTTGTTATATCACCTATAACACGCACATGCATGTTGTTCTTTTTTGCGGTCTTCTTACAGGTAGCAAGGTAATTTGATAAAAGGCTCATAAGAGCTTTTACTTCATCATCCGGTCTTGTCCAGTTTTCAGTAGAGAAAGCATAAAAGGTAAGGTACTCAATCCCCATATTCCATGCGGCTCGGCAAATTGTTTCAACATTTTTTGCACCAACCGTATGTCCATAGGTTCTAGGCATTCCCTTTGATTTGGCCCATCTACCATTTCCATCTAAAATTATTGCAACATGTCTTGGTACGCTCATAATTCTCCTATTTAGCAAAAAAACGGACACTATTAGTGTCCGCTTAATTATTAAGGTAACTGACTATACAGTAAGAATTTCTTCTGTTTTCTTATCAACAGCCTTGTCTACGTCACTGATATACTTATCTGTCAACTTCTGAGTCTTATCTTCAAGCTCTTTGATTTCATCTTCTGAAATATCCTCAGATTTTGAAAGTTTCTTGAAGCTGTCATTAGCATCACGACGAATGTTTCTAATTGCAACCTTGCAGTTCTCACCCTTCTTCTTTACATCCTTTGCAAGCTCCTTACGACGCTCTTCTGTAAGTTCAGGGAAAACAAGTCTAACAACCTTTCCATCGTTTGATGGATTAAGACCAAGATCGGAACAAAGGATTGCCTTCTCAATTTCTTTAATCATTGAAGGCTCCCAAGGAGAAATCTGAATCATTCTAGCCTCTGGAACACTAACATTAGCTACAGACTGAATAGGGGTAGGTGTTCCATAATAATCTACCGTAAGCTTGTCCAACACATGAGGGTTAGCACGCCCTGCACGAATAGTTGCAAACTCATCTAAAAGATTATTGAGGGACTTTTGCATTTTCTCATCATATACTGATAATCTCTCGTCCATAATTCCTCCTAAACAGTAACAATTGTTCCGTTAAACTTACCGGAAACAGCCTTAACAATAGAATTTTCTTCCTGAAGTGCAAAAACATACATAGGCATTTTATTTTCCATGCACATAATTGAAGCTGCAAGATCAACTACCTGTAATCGCTCATCAACAACCTGCTGAATTGAAAGCTCATCGTAACGCTTTGCATCAGGATAAACCTTAGGATCTTTGTCATATACGCCATCAATGGCTTTTGCAAGTAAAATGCAGTCAGCCTCAATTTCGATTGCACGAAGCGATGATCCTGTATCTGTTGAAAAATAAGGATGACCAGTACCACCTGCAAAAAATACTACCCTGCCTTCTGCAAAGTATTTATTAGCCAAATCCTTTGAAAAAAGCTCGGTCATTGTGCCACAGGCAAAAGGTGTAAGAATTGCTGTTTTAATGCCTACTGAACGGAAAATTTCAGAAACATAAATGCAATTCATGACAGTAGCAAGCATTCCAATTGAATCTGCCTTGGTACGGTCTATATTTTCGGATGTTCTGCCTCTCCAGAAGTTACCTCCGCCGATTACTACTCCGACCTCAAGGTCATCATCTACTATCGACTTAACCTGTTTTGCAACTTCAAGGCAGGTTGGCTCATCAAAACCGGTCTTTTTCTCACCGGCAAGAGCCTCTCCACTAAGCTTTAATAATACTCTTTTCATAATTAACCAAAGATCTGATCAACATTAACGTCAGCATAAGTCTGTGAGCAGAAACCTTCGATAACTGCACCATTGTTAATCTGAACTGACTTAGACTTGATGTTACCCATGATAACTGCTGAAGTATCAACTACAACAGGACCATGAACATCGATATCTCCCTTTACAGCACCTGCGATAACTGCAGAAGTTGCTGAGATATTTCCAATAATAACTGAACCAAGACCAATCTTAGCAGTACCAGTAGTAACAACCTCACCTGTAACGTGTGCCTGATCAGCAAAGAACTCAGCTGACTGGCTGTTTCCAAGGATTGTACCTTCAACAGTAAGCTTTCCGTAGCAATCTACATTACCTTCGATTGTTCCCTGAATCTCGATAGAACCAGTCGAGGTAAGATCACCCTTTATTGACATTCCCTTTGTGATAACTGCATTTTCATCAGATGCTACTCTTGCATTAGCAGTTTCCTGTGGTGCTACGTTTATAGTCTCTTCCATAACTTTAACTTCCTTTACTTCTTTCTTTGCAAAAACTGGCTTCTCTACTACTGGAGCAGGAGCTGGTGCTACAACTTCCTCTACCTTTGGCTCTTCCTTGATAACTGGTGCCTCGTCAACACGCTTAGTTGCCTTTTCTAAAAGTCCATCAAGCTTGCCAAGTTCTGCATCTACATCAATTTCATCTTTCATTGTGCTTGTAGCAGTACCAGTAGCTTCAGCCTCTGTAGTACCTGGCATAAGCTCATTTACTGCCTCAGAGAAATCCTCTTTAAAATCCTTAAAAAAACCCATTTCAACCTCCTGTGCCGATTTTATTATGGTGTATTGCTGGAGTTTTATCCGTTATCGGTAAAATTTTACAATCCAAAGAAAGAAGACTTTCTATCAAAGATGGTAATGCTTCTACCGTTGATTTCTTTGCATTTGCGTCATGCATTAAAACAACCGACTCCTTATATTTTATCACATCCGTCAGAATATTTTCAACAAGTTCATCCGGTGTGTAGGACACGCTTGAAGCGTCTTTTGACGATACATTCCAGTCAAAATATGCCACATTTTTTTCTCCCAGATAATCCATATATACATTCATATCTGTATCTGAAACCTGGTTAGAACTTCCACCTGGAAATCTGTAGATTTTACAATCAACTCCAGTAGCATCTAAGAGCAATTTATGTATCTTATCAAAATCCTCTTTAAATGATTCTTCGGATGCATATATTGTACTGTATGCATGCGAGTAAGAATGCATTGCAAGAGTGTGACCCTCATCAACAATTCGTTTGTATCTTCTAAGAGATTCCTCATCTTCATTTCCGATACAGAAAAATGTTGCTTTTACATTATACCTTGCAAGTATATCTAAAATCTCATCAGTGTTTTCTGAAGGACCATCATCAAAAGTAAGATATACTTCTCTTTCATCGCCTTCTTTGTACTGATTTTCAGAATTATCTACTACAGAAAACTTATATTCATCCTCTGAAGAATTAATATCAAGCTTTTGTTCTTCTGATAAAGGAGCTTCCCCTGAAGGGGCAACTACCACTCTTGGATTCTCGTTTAAATACTCAACTACGTTATTAATTTGTTTTTGAAGCGAGTACGATTTTATGCATAAAAATATATTCATAATAATCGAGATGAGCATAACCGATACGATAACAATAACTATGCCAACCTTTATTCGGTTAACTCTCGCTCTTCTGTCTCTTTGCTTCTTAAGTGTTTCTTCTTCCATTATGCCTCAAACATTTGTTACATATAATTTATTACCTTCTACTATAAAGGTAATATTATGCTCGCCAAAACTAAGACCATATTCCCTGTCAATCTTTTCCATATAGGCTGGACGTGGGTCAAGCTCAAGTGTTTTTATAAGTGGCGTACGCTTTTCTTCTTCGATTTTTTTTAGCAGCTCATCTGGAAAAATCACTTCCAGAAGACCACTTTTTAATGTCTTTTCGGTAAAACCAGCTTTAGCATCCTTATGAATATCTGAATAAGGAATATACGGCTTTATATCAAACACTGGGGTTCCATCAAGCATATCAACGCCTGAAACCAAAAGTGCGTTCTTTCCTTCGAATTTGACTATCTCTAGAAGCCTTACCGAAGAAAGTCCCATATTGTTTGGTCTAAATGATGACCTTGTAGCAAATACACCTTTATGTTCTTCTCCTCCAAGTTTTGGAGGACGAACTGTTGGATTGTGGTTTTCTTTAACATTCTTTGAGAACTGCCATATTATCCAGAGATAATTAAACTCTTCAATACCTCTAATATAATTTGGATCGCTGTACTTTTCTTCAAATACTATAAGTCCTGTAGCATCCGTCATACAGCTTTGTCTGGGAATCCCAAACTTTTCCTTATAGTCAGTTCTTATTCTGGCAATGATATCCATTAAGCTTTTATCTTGTACGAAAGCACATCCTTAACAACTTCTCCATCAAGCTGAATTGCACTTGGAGTGTCAAATGTTACTTCAATTTCTTTGCCTGTTAAGAAGGTGACATTCTTTTTATATTTAAGATGTTTCAAACTAAAAACGCCTGCAAATACAATAATTCCTTTAACCTTTCGGCAGTTGTGCAAGCAGACAAAAGTCTGAGTATGCTCTTTATTTTTTCGATCCTGCATTGGAGCAATCTGCATACCGCCACCATAGAATCTGCCATTAAAGGTTGAGGCAAGAACAACTCTTTCAAAGGTGTACTCTTTGCCATCTACAACTACCTTTGCAGTTTTGGTTCTAAATCTAAATAGGAAACCTTTGATAGCAATCAGAGGATAATTGATAGGCTTATTTGTAGTTTTTCTAAGCTTATCAGCTTCCTCACAAACATATCCATCAATACCAAAACCAACATCATTAATATATCTGTATTCCTTGCCTTTAACAGTAACTTTAGGCAAGTCATTGATATATTCATTAAGATGTATTAACGCTTTCTTTTCACCATCAAAGACATCTCTGGCAAAATCATTTCCTGAACCACATGGAAAATAGTAAATATCTCTTTCCATTTTCTTATCATCAAGTTCTGTTACAAAATGATTTAAAGAACCATCTCCGCCACAAATAACGACAGTCTCATCTTCTGGCAAACTATTTATGTAAGAAATCTTATCATCAAGCTGAACCCAGTCTGCATAGGTTATGCCCTTTGCATTTTCTAATAAGCTTTCTACTGCCTTTGCATTGTCTAATCCGTTTTTATTATCAGACAAGGAATTATATAATATTGTGTATTTCAAAATCTCTCCCCACTTGTTAAATCTGTTATAAATCAAGCTTTTAAATTATAGCAGAACGCCTGTTATAATACTACTAAAATCCAAATTTAACTTTTGACATTTTTATTCATCTAACTAGTCTTGTGTTTTTTCTATTATTTCGATCTTTAATAAATCTTCAAATTCGATTTTATTTGTGACAATTTGAAGTATTCTTGCGTCTTTATCTATTCTTGATAGTATGCCTTCCGTTTTAATGCACTCACCATCATAATAGTGGATAGCACTCACCATATCTCCCACTTCAAGCATTGATACAATCATGTCCATTTCCCTTAAAGACTCTTCAGATAAGTCTGGTTTATCAACAACCACTTTTTCCATTTTAGATAAAACTTTACCTAAGCCTGTAAGTGCAGCAAACGGAGCAAACTGCTTTGCACGATCTTCAATTGACATTGGTTTCGCTGGACGACATTTACTCATTTAATTCACCTGCATTATGACCACCAATCTGACGGTTTCTTTCTATTGTGGTACCAGCCTCCTGTAAATTCATACCCTTCAGCACAGCATTCTTTCCAAATTTCTTTTTTAGAGAAATAACAGCCTCCTGCATCTTTCTGTCTTTTTCAAGCTGCTCCATATCTGCAAAAAAGCTGTACTGTTTATACTCCTCTGGGCGCACCCTGTTACAGGTGATATACACCCTTCTAATCATCATATTTTCATCAACTATTTCATCATATACCTTTAAAATTTCAGGAATTATAACAATATCTGCATTTGTTTCTAATGGAAGTGCCGCTGTACCTCTAATCATAGGTTGATGTAATTGATTATTAAAGCCAACAACCAAAGTGACAGATTCAGTTATTAGTTTCTGATCAACCAAATCAAGACAAAGTAAATCTGCCATCTCCTTTACTATTAATCTTCCATCGGTAAAATTATAATCACGACTTAATACTTGACCTGAACTTATAGATTTTGTGCTTGCTTTATAATTTTTTATGTCTCTAATTGTAACAGGCTCTTTTCCCCAGGCATGGTCAATTAAAAGTTCGGCATTAACCCCAAAAAGTCCATATAGAAAATCCTCACTGACATTGGCAATCTGCCTCATGGTAGTGATTCCATATTTTTGCAAAGTACGAACCGTACCCTCGCCTATCATCCAAAAATCCTTAAGCGGCTTATGATCCCATAACTCCTTTTTATAACTTTCCTCATCAAGTTCCCCTACAAAATCAGGAGACCTTTTTGCCATAACATCCAAAGCGATTTTAGTAAGATATAGATTAGTTCCTATACCACATGTGGCTCTTATACCCAGGGACTCATATATGTCATTCATAATTCGAAGCCCCAGCTCTTTAGCTGTCATATGATAAAGATTGAGATATTCAGTAACATCCATAAAAGCTTCATCTACTGAATAAACATGAATATCTTCTTTAGAAATATATTTTAGATATATGCTATAGATTTTAGCAGAATACTCCATATATAAAGCCATACGTGGAGGTGCCATAGTATACTCAATCCAGTCCGGTATCTGAAAAACTCTTGCTCTTCCAGGGACTCCCAACTTTTTCATGGCAGGCGAAACAGCAAGGCAGATAGTCTTATCCGACCTCGTGGGATCTGCAACTACCAGGTTTGCAGTCATAGGGTCAAGCCCTCTAACTACACACTCAACAGAAGCATAAAACGATTTTAAATCTATACAAAGATACTGTTTTTTTGCCATGCTGACATTATATAATAACCGCCCAAAACAAACAAGTGTTCGTTGTCTATTTTAGTCCTCTGTGTTAATATTTTTTCATCTCTGGGTGTGGCGAAGTTTGGTATCGCACTTGAATGGGGTTCAAGGGGCCGCTGGTTCGAATCCAGTCACTCAGACTCGCTATGAGCACTTGCTGAAACCGAGCATAGCGAAGGTTGAAGCTTAGTGCGATGCATGCCGAGCCCTTAACGAGTGCTTGCACGAGTTTAGTAGCCCGGTACGCGTATGAGCCCTGGCCACTTAATGAGCGCACGTAAGTAGCGCGAATTTAGTGAGACAGGACCGCGTATGAGCAAAGCATATTGGGTAATTTTAGGCACAAAAATATCTTAGTTACCCAATCTTTCTTCAAACTTACAGTTTTTGGGTAACTTTCTCATCTGAGCTTGCTTTTTTACCCAAAAGTGCACAAAGTCTTAATGGTTTTGGGTAACTCTACCCACAAAAGCTTCTTTGTTACCCAATTTTTCTCTCAGTTTGATAGGTTTTGGGTAACTTTCTCATCCGAGCTTGCTTTCTTACCCAAAAGTGTACGAAGTCTTGATGGTTTTGGGTAACTTTAGGCGCAAAAGCAACTTTGTTACCCAATCTCTCACTTCGACTGAAGGATTTTGGGTAAATTTAGGCACAAAAGCAACTTAGTTACCCAAAGTCTCAAAACGCACTAGGGATGGCAAATATATGCTAAGACCGTCTCGCTTAAGTCTTTAGCCTATACTCACCATCCCTAGTGCTATTATCATGAACCTATACCCCCGTCCCTACAGCTCATCTATTTGAAGACTAATTTTTTCTATTTTCATTGCAAACACTTGTTCGATTTGTTATAATAGATGCGACAAGGGAGATACCAGAAAACGGATAGGCGGTTAGCCCTCTAACAGAGAGACTGAGACCCTCTGATTACATAGAAACTCTTCGGA
>JAKSSE010000079.1 GCA_024403255.1 Lachnospiraceae bacterium | reverse complement strand
GTGGGGCATTATATTTCCAAGATGGGTTTAAATTCTGCAAGTGGCTGCGTGATGTTAATGTTGGTTGGGGAGGTAATAGATATCTTGAACTGCTGGATAAGGAAATCAACAAAAATAATGTTTCTGATGAGGATAAAGAGAGGTTTGCAGGCTGGAGAAAAAACATAGAAAACTTGCTGCAAGCTGTCAATCCGAACGGAATATTAGAAGAGCAGAAAATAGCTTTAGGAAAGCTCTTATATAAAAAGAACGCTAGTGAACCTAGTGCTTATGGTATGGCAAAAGGGATCCTTAAGGGAATTAATTACCTGGATGAAGGTGAGACAGTCCTGTCACGTTTGTTAGAAAGCCTTAAAGAAGCTCATTATCAGTCTGGAACGGAAGAACCTGGTAAGCTTTTCTGTGTTCCACTTAAAAAAGCTTTCTGTACCGGTAGAAAGAATTTATATGTTTGCGGTATGAGTCGCTTCAGTATGCAGGGCGGTAAAGCAGAGTCTCCGATTATTTTGGATGCTGATAAAAAAGCGTTAGGCTTGGATACTTCAATTGACCGTGAGATTGCCAATAATTTCCGTTTGAAGCTATTGCTTTTGACTCATGAGGGTAGAGTTGTTATCTCCTATAATGATTTTGATGCAGAGAAGATGATAGAGCTCCAGCCTGCACCGTTATTGCGTGATCTTAAGGGAGACAAGGAGATTAACAAGGTTTCCTATATTCCTGAAGGTGCAGAGTATACCATAGGTGATTCTATCAGCAAGGGAATTTCCGTAGGTCTGACTACCGAAAAAGTTGAAGCTTCTGGGGACACTGAAGGAATGAAGCTTGAGAACGTCAAGGAATATGCGACTCAGTTCAAGGAAAGAAGTCTGTCAGCATCTTCTTTGGAAACGGCGCTTACCTGTCCCTTGAAGTTCTATCTGCAAAAAATTATAGGCTTAAATCCTCCGCAGTTCTCCGAAAGCTCTGAGGATTCCTGGCTAGACGCTGCTGAAATGGGCACTCTATGCCATAAAGTATTAGAACGCTACTACAAAGAAAATGCCAGCGGGTATGAGGGCATCCTCAAGGAAGAAATAGAAAAACTGAAACTGGAGCGTCCTTTGGCAAGAGACTCTGCAATTATTAAAGATACAGAAAAAGCTGTGGCCATGATTGAGAACGGTATAGCCTGGACGTCTCGGAATAAGCATAAGGTTGTTGCTACTGAAAAGGGCTTTGGCTACAATGCTGAAAAAGAGGAAGAAAAGCAGCCTCTTGAAATCCAGATCGGTACTGAAACTATCCGTATGAGCGGTAGTATCGACAGACTTGACCAGCTTGAGGATGGACAGCTGGCTGTTGTTGACTATAAAACCGGTAGCTCCAGTAAATATAAGGACCATGAGGCTACAAATCTGCAGCCTTATCTGTATGCTCTAGCAGCAGAAAAGCTTTATGCGGACAAGGGCATAAAGATTACTGAAGCCGGATATCTGTTCCTGCGTGGCTATGCTGAATATCTGGCAGATAATCAGGCAGAGGATAAGCGTAAGGTAAAGGAACGTACAGTTCTGGATCTGCTGAAGTGGATGCGGGATGAGAAACAAGCTCAGACTCCTTGCCCTGCGTTCATTATCGATGAAAAGGGTGCTATTGTAGGTCTTGGTGATGCAGAAGCTGCTGGCAAGTCCTATGAGAACTGCAGTAAATACTGTGATTTTAAGGAATTCTGTGACAGTATCCGTAAAACTGTCGTTAAAAGCGAGGTGGAAGACTGATGGATAATAACGAGATTATTACTAAAGAGCTTGAACTGCGTAAGGAATTAGCAGGCGAAGCTGGTCTTGAAACCTATAAAAAGAATTATCTTATTGAAGCCGGTGCCGGCGCAGGCAAGACCTATACCATGGTCAACCGCATTATCAACCAGCTGGATAAGACAGGTATTGAGCCAGAAAAAATAGCGGCTATTACCTTTACTGAAAAAGCAACCCAGGAAATGCTGGGCCGTATAGTAGACGAATTATATAAACGTCTGGAGGATGCTAAAAAAGCCGGCAATGCGAAGCAGGCTAAAAAACTTCGCACTCTTCTTGATAACGTTGACCAGATGCAGGTAAGCACCATTCATAGCTTTTGCAGTAAATTGCTAAAGACTATGCCCTTCTATAGCCCTTTGGGACCTGATTTTGAAAACGTTGAGGATGACGAGCTAGCAACTTTTATGGAAAATTTCTTCAACGAAAATATCAGAGAAGATAACAATATTTTCGAGGAGGCAATCGCAGTTACAGGCATTACCTATGAAGACCTGAAATATAATTTTGCTAATCTGTGTGAGGTAAGTGCAGAGATTATATGTAAAGATTTAAGCCTGCCTGAAGTTAGGACTGAGATAGATAAAACGGTTGCTGGTTTTAATGACCTTGCTGAGATTATCTGGAATCGTTTTGTTGACGAAGCAGGTTTGCAGAATGTCAAGAATATATCTTCTAAAACTGTGCAAGCTATATTGCCTCAAATCAATAAAGTTGCCGAAATGGTGGAGAAGAGGAAGAAAGATGAGTTCGTAGCTGCTTTTAAGGCTAGTATCAACCCCATGGTACAGTATAAGAATATTACGCTGGATGCTTTTGTTCGCGTTCTGCCCGGTAATCTAAAAGACAATAATGCTGCTTTTGCGGGAATGGAATCTGATTTTAGGCAGTTGGCTTTTGATGTGTGCATGTATCCTTTAAAGCAGCTGGTTATCAAGTATAGAGAAGAGAAATGCAGGCAGGGTAAGGCATCTTCTAATGACCTTTTGTATTTTGCAAAAGAGATGCTGCATAAGCATAAAGAAGCTAGAGAATATTTCCATAACCGTTATGCAACTATCTATGTAGATGAAATGCAG
>JAKSSE010000078.1 GCA_024403255.1 Lachnospiraceae bacterium | reverse complement strand
TCATCAGGGATTAGGTCTAAAATCTCATCAAAAATCTTAGAACAATATTCGTAGCGTTCCGCAGGAGAAGCTGCAACACAGCCGTCCAGGAATAGCTGTTTAGTCTTATCAATATACGTCTTAATTTCCTCAGCCGGTTCAGACATTTTTACGAAAGGATAAAGCAATAAAGTTACCATGTAATCAAGGTAATCCAGTAAAAGTTCTGCCTTTGTAGGCGGTTTAGGCTCATCCCCAAGCTGAGGTTGTTGAGGTAAACTTGATGCTAAAGCCCTGCTTGCAGTACCCTCAACTTTTCTATTATAAAAACATTGAGAAACCCTGCCAAATTTCAGGTAAAACTCCATATTATCATAATAGCTGCAGCCTACAGCTTCAATATAGGTATCTTCAATAATATTACTGATAAGAGACATGACCGTCTTCTTATTTTTAGTATTACACTTCGGGTCCTTACATAGACGTGGAGGAAAATCTGTATATAATACGTGCAGGCACTCATGAATAGTCTGAGCCCTTGTAATAATTCTTAAAGCATTCCAGGAATCTACCAGCATAACCTTAGGCCAGTGCAGGAAATCTGTAATATCGTCCAATGCTTTTCTATCTGCAAACAAGTCACCTACCGCAGGGTCAACAACTATGTTCTTGCCATCGGTAAAAGCCTGATCCTCATTGATAAAAAACAGTCTTACATTCTCATTTTCAGATAAGGTCTGCGCAAAGTTTTCTTCCAGTATTCGGTTATAGTCATTTTGAAACTGCTTCAGCAGCTCTTCAGCTTTAGCGTCCAATTCAGTTACCTTCTTCAATCTCCCTGAAAATCAGTATATATTCGTTCTCAATCTCTTCAAAAAAGCTGGCTCCGAACATATCTCCCTCTTCTGAACGTCTTTTGACTTCCGTAAAGGCTGTCTTGATATATTCCCATGCTTCTTTGATATCTTTATCAACGCCAAGTCCATAATGATAACATTTTGCCAATCTATAAGTTACATCCGATTCGCAGTCATTTATATAACCCGGGTTATAATCCTTCTGATCCAGAATAATGTCATAAGCTCTTTCATACAACTCAAAAGCTTTGGAAGCATCCTTATTCTCTATAAGGCCCTCCATAAACATGTCTCCCAATTCATACAAGCAGTTTTCATTGTCTAATTCACTGCCGGCAACAAAATACTCATGAGCTTTTTTAATCCTGTCTAAATCATCAGTGAGTACTACTTTACTGTCTTCCAGAGTATCATACCTATAAAAATTGCCAAGACATCTATATGCTATGGGTTCTCCAAGCTCTACTGCTTTTTGATACCATTCAAGAGCTTTTTCTCTATCCTTTTTTACACCTCTGCCGTCAATATACATTCCGCCGAGGTCAAGCATCGCATAGGTATCCCCATTATCTGCACAAATCTGATAATAATTCACTGCTCGTTCTGCTATCTCCGGTTCAAGCGTTTCACTTTGGTCACCATAAACAAGATAGGAAGCAACCTCAAACATTGCATCCAAATCACCTGCGTCTGCTTTTTTTATTGCTTCTAATAAATTAAAATCTTTCATGCAGTTCGATATCCTCTTTTCTTATTTCCACTTATACAGCATCATGATGCCACGGATAGTATCCTCAAAAGCGCGATCACATTTTGCAATAGGAATAATAGTCTTTTCTGCAGCCTTGACATAGCCGTCATATTTAGCCAGTCTAGCCCAGTTTTCCAGGTTACGAGGAGAAATTACAAGGTCCAGTTCCTCTGCCTCAATCTTTTTCTTCAGTTTGTGATAAACACCAAGCATCTTATCTACCATAGGCTTGCACTCTGGAATACGGGTGGTAAGCATTCTTGCAATAGCCTCATCAGACAGGGCCGCAATCTCTACAATGCCGTTAAAACGGTTATATAAAGCCTGGTTAAGCTCTTTAGTACCAAAATATCCCAAATTCATGGTAGCAAAGAAGCGGAAATTAGGATTACGCTTCACCACTTCACCATTATCTAGTCTTACAAAACCATTATCGTCTAAAAGAGAATTCAAGAACGCAAGATACTGAGGCTTAGCAAAGTTAATTTCTTCAAATACAACGGCACCACCCTCACGGATTGCCTTAGTAACATAGCTTTCTTTAAAGATAATCTTGTCATCCTGAGGAATATACTTGCCTAGAACAAACTCATCCAAATTCTCTGTACAGTTAATAGTCTCCATGATGGGAAGGCCAATCTCTTGTGCCACCAGCTTACAGCTCATAGTCTTGCCGGTACCAGCAGGTCCATGGAATAATACAGCCAGCATATCTCCTGCAGCTAAGGCATCACACACGCTAGACAAGTTCTCCTGCAGCACGAACTCTTTTGCAAGCTTAGGAATATAACTTTTCTGTTCTTCGGTAAAACAATCCTCTGGGAATTTCTTTGCCTGTTTTTCGGTAGGCTTTGCTGCCTCCTGCTTGTTTTCCTTGATATTTTTATGTTTTTCAGAACATGCCCTCAGTCCTTGGATATCTACATCGGCAATATCAGTATATTCAACTTCAAAATCATCTGCTTTGTGGTTCTGATAAAAATCTTCATGAAGGTTTACGAAACTGTCTGCCACGGGATTTTCAACAAAATGCTCAAAAACCATACGATAGTCATTATTATTTTCCACTTCGCTGGCTAATAGCACAACAAAGGAAGGCAGCAGCTTATACAAGGGGTGAAGATGCTCCATATCGCCCTCAATCCATCTGCCGTTTTCGTCATAGGCAGCAATCTTCAGGTTTTTACCTTCGACCAGTGCGCGATACTTAAAGATTCTTCTTTCAACTACGCCATTTTCTCTATAGTCTTCGGGGAGATTAAAATCTAAATATACCATATCCCCGTCATCACTGACATAGTAGTCTCCTAAAGGCTTATCTTTACCAAAAGAAGCCAGCAAGGTAGCAAACAATACTACCGCCTCACCAATAGGCTGGCACAAAGTTGTGGTTCCTTTAAAGGACCT
>JAKSSE010000077.1 GCA_024403255.1 Lachnospiraceae bacterium | reverse complement strand
TGTAGTTGCACTTAATAAAAGTGATGTAAATGAGAAGAAGGGAACAAAGATTGATGTGGCAAAGCTATCTGAGAAACTTGGATGCCCTGTAATAAAAACCATATCAACTTCTTCTAACGGACTTAAGGATGTTGTGTCGAAAGCAGTTGAAATTGCAGGAGCAAATCAAAAAGCACCTTACACGCAGGAGAATATCGATTTACACGATAAGGCAGAAGTAGAAAAGGCAGATAGAAAGAGATTTGAATTTGTAAACGAGATCGTTAAACAAGTTGAGACAAGAAAAGTACTAACAAAAGAAAAGAACAAAGGGGATAAGATTGATGCAGTATTAACACATCCTGTATCAGGACTTATTATCTTCGCAGCTATCATGTTCCTTGTATTCTACATTTCACAGTCTACACTTGGTACATGGATTGCGGACTGGCTTGTGGGCTGGATTGAGACCTTCCAGGAGTGGGTAGGAGGAATGATGGAAAATGCTAATCCTCTTCTTTATGCACTGTTAGTTGATGGAATTATCGGTGGCGTAGGTGCTGTAGTAGGATTCCTTCCACTTGTAATGGTTATGTACTTCCTCATCGCGCTTCTTGAGGATTGTGGATATATGTCAAGAGCAACAGTAGTGCTTGACCCTATTTTTAAGAGAGTTGGCCTTTCAGGTAAGACAGTTATTCCGATGGTAATCGGTACAGGCTGTGGAATTCCTGCTATCATGGCTTGTCGTACTATTAGAAATGAAAGAGAAAGAAGAACTTCAGCAATGCTTGCAACTTTTATGCCATGTGGAGCTAAGCTTCCTGTAATTGCACTTTTTGCAGGTGCGTTTTTCTCAGATGCGGCATGGGTTGGACCTTTAATGTATTTTGTGGGTATTGCACTTATACTTCTTGGGGCTTTACTTGTAAAAGCCATTACAGGTATGAAGTACAGAAAGTCATTCTTTATTATTGAGCTTCCTGAATATAAGGCACCAAGCATTAAGTTTGCTTTTGGTTCCATGCTTGAGCGTGGAAAGGCTTATATCATTAAGGCTGGAACAATTATTCTTGTATGTAACACTGTAGTACAGATCATGCAGTCTTTTGATACACATTTTGCTGTAGTAGAGGAAGGAATGGAGAATACATCCATTCTTGCAACAATCGCATCTCCTTTCTCATATCTGTTAGTGCCGGTTGTTGGAATTGCAGCTTGGCAGCTTGCAGCTGCGGCTATTACAGGCTTCATCGCAAAAGAAAATGTAGTAGGAACGCTTGCAGTATGCTATGCCATCACAAACTTTATTGACACAGAAGAACTTGAACTTGTATCAGGTGGAAATGAAGTTGCAATGGTTATGGGACTTACAAAGGTGGCTGCACTTGCATATCTTATGTTTAACCTTTATACACCACCATGCTTTGCTGCTATTGGTGCCCTTAATTCAGAGCTTAAGAGTGGTAAGTGGTTAGCTGGTGCTATATGTCTTCAACTGGCAACAGGCTTTACTGTAGGATACCTTGTATATCAGATTGGAACACTTATTACCACAGGTAGCCTTGGAGCAGGATTTGTAGGTGGCTTAATCTTTGTTATTGCATTTGCGGCAGTATTAGTATATCTGATTCGCAGGGCAAACCGACAAATCGACACAGAATATGCATTAAATAAAGCTTAATAATATATATTTTTAGTAGACGCAAGGTAGCCGATGAAATTTGGCTACCTTGTGCTCAAATGAGGCAAGATGGAAAATTTAATTATCATTATTATACTGGTTGTGGTAATAGGAGCAGCTTGTTTATACATTATGAGAGAAAAGAAAAAAGGAAATAAGTGCATTGGTTGCCCTGCAGGTGGGTGTAATAAATGTAAAGGATGCATGGATGGAAAAAGTACTGACTACTAGATCAAATAAAGATTATTTAAAGGCAATTTATAAAGTGAAAAAGAAGCATGGGGGATGCAGAAATATTCTTTTAGCAAATGAAATGGGAGTATCTAAGGCAAGTGTCAGTGTTGCAGTAAAAAAATTGGAGCAGGAAGGGCTGGTCAGCAGAGATCTTTGGGGCATTAACCTTACGAATGAAGGTGAGCAAATTGCAGAGCGTTTATATGCAAAAGAGATGTTCTTTATTCAGTGGTTTGCTGAAATTGGAATAAATGAGGAAACCGCCCAAGCAGATGCGTGTACAATGGAATACGCAATATCAGAGGAGACATTTGAAAAGATACGCGATTATTTGAAAACATGCCAACTGCTTGCACAAACACAAACAGAATAAACTGGAAGGTGAAAACATGCAGAAGAAGTCACAGGAAGATTATTTGGAGGCAATTTTTATACAAATAAATAATGCGGGAGCTTGCAGAGTTACTGATATTGCAAGACAGATTGGCTTTACAAAGGCTAGCACAAGCGTAGCGCTAAAAAAATTGGAAGCGGATGGTCTTGTAACCCGTGATGACTGGCGTGTTTTATTGACAGACAAGGGGTATATTACGGCAAAAACGACTTACGAAAAACACAGATTTTTTGTTGATTTGTTCAACAGAATAGGCATAGAAAAGCAAGTCGCTGAAAAAGAAGCCTGTGGGATTGAACACATAATTTCAGATGATACATATGAAAAAATAAAGAACTTCGTTGAAGAAAAGTCTAATTTGTTAGAGATAGCTACCAAAAATTAACTAACAGATGATTTCATATAGCTTATAAAATATAAGAAAAACATTAGGAGGCGTAATCATGAATTATGGTAAATTAGGTTTATTTGTTGGAGGCGTTTTATTTGGAACTGCAGGTGTTGCAGTCCTTTCTAGTAAGGATGCAAAGAAGGTATATACTCATTGCACTGCAGCTGTACTTAGAGGAAAAGACAGTGTGATGAAAACAGCTGCTACAGTAAAAGAAAATTGTGGCGATATTTATGCAGATGCCAAGGATATCAATGAAAAAAGATATGAAGAGCAAGAGAAGGCAGATGTAGAAAAAGCAAAGGCTGTTGTAGAACAGTACGAGAGTAAGTCAAAAGATAATTTCTCAGAAGTGGCAGAGTAATCGGATATGAGATATGTAATTTTACATAAATCAGACAAAAGAATCCGAATAAAGGTACCGATCCTTAATATGTCCTATAGGCAGGCAGATCTTTTAGAGTATTACCTAAACAGTCTGCCGGAAATAAAAGAGGCATCGGTAGACGAAAGAACCGGGAATGC
>JAKSSE010000076.1 GCA_024403255.1 Lachnospiraceae bacterium | reverse complement strand
GGCGTGCCTGGAGTGCTTGAGCATCAGTACTCTGGTATGTGGTACAACGACTATCCAAATGGTGAAGGTCAGGAACACATAGAATATGATACAACTTTGATAAATAAGGAGTATACTATACTTAACGCTATGGGTAAGTTTAACGATGGCTACTATGATGGTGATATGTATATCATGACTGTTGATAGTGCGGGTCGTTCAATTGACTGGTATGGTACAGCTGAGATGGGAAGCTTTACATTCGTTGAGAATAAGAAGAGCAGTCTTGGTAAGCGTCCAATCTGGAAGGCCGGAGATGGCTATGAGACTGGTGAGGATGAGAACTATCGTTGGGTTATGCCTAAGGATAATGTTGACTACGGCTTTGCTGGTCTGAAGAAGTAAACTTCCATACTATAATAAGTAGGAAAAGAGGATCAGGAATATGGGGAATATTATTGATTACGTAAAAGAGTATGGTGATAAATCATTTAAGGAGCATCCATTTAATGAAGTGGATGCCCTTGTGCTGTCACAATTTGTATATTTCAAATGGGAGCATGTTATTCCACTTATAACAGATAATGCTCCAGCTATATCTGTTACTGAGATGGGTGAGAAGATGTTCGATGCGGAGGTATTCGCTTACGAAAGATATGCACCGGATAATATCCCTATGTGGGAGGCTATGGTAAAGAGTAGAAGATACTCAACTATGAAGTGCAACTATCTTAGTGCAGCCCTGAATGATGATATAGAGACTCAGTTCTGTGCCTTTACAGTATTCCCGGAAGATACTCTGCCGATTGTACTTTTCAGAGGTACAGATGAGACAATTCTTGGCTGGAAAGAAGATTATAACATGGCATATGATATGCCAGTTACTGGTCAGAGACTTGCAGCCTTATATATTAAGCAGGTAGCCCTTAGATTAAAGGGTGGCTTTATGACAGCAGGACACTCTAAGGGAGGTAATCTGGCTGTATATGCTCCTTTAGTATGTGCGCCGGCTTTGCAGAACAGGGTAACTGACATGTACTGCTTTGATGGACCATCATTCAGACCAGAGATACTTAAGCAGTATGATATAAGTAATATCGCATTAAGAATAAGGAAGTATATACCGCAGTCATCCTTAGTAGGTATGCTGCTTGAGATGACAGATAACTACACCGTAGTTAATAGTATGGCACATGGTGGTGTGAACCAGCACTATCCATACTCGTGGGAGGTTAAGGATGGTTCTTTCGTTATGAAGAAGAAACTTGACCGCTCTGCCCAGAACTTCAGCGACAGATTTAATCAGGTTGTATGTACCCTTAACAGTGAACAGATTGAGATAGTAGGCGATACCCTGTTTGACATTATATATGGTAGTGAAGCAACAACTACTGAAGAGATTCTGAAGGAGAAGGGCAAGGCTGCAATAGGCATGATAAAGACTATGCAGGACATATCTCAGGAGACCAAGGATCAGCTGAAGGCTATTGTAAAGTCATGCATTAAGATGGCTATTAAGAACACTTGACATGCTAGTCCAAAACATATAGAATAACTCGTGGACGTCATCGTCCGTATATGGAAAGCGGAAGTGGTGGAATGGCAGACGCGCAGGCTTCAGGTGCCTGTGGTAGCAATACCGTGTGGGTTCAAGTCCCATCTTCCGCATTAATTTTTTAAGAAAAAGCCTTGATTTTTCAAGGCTTTTTTCTTTTGCTTTTTTGTTACACTTTGTTACACCGCTTTTGTTCCCAGAACTTTGGCAAAAACATCGGCTTTTGTATCAAGTGACTTCACAGCATGAATATAATGTTTTTGTGTGGTTGATATATCTTTATGACCTGCAAATTTCGTAATCATGATGTCTGGAAGTAGTTGGCTGTCATGAAGTTCAGAGATACAAGTTTTTCTAATTGCGTGGTTTCCGCTTGGCTTACCTTCAACAACAAAGTGGTCTTTTTCATCTCTTACTCCACAACAACGACGCAAGACATTATTGATAGCATATTCATGCATACGCTCACCATTCTTGCTGATAAAAATAAAATCTTCATCGCTGACGCCTTTGGCTTTATTCTCTTTGAGTATCATGTCAAGTATTGCTTTTGCGTTTGGAGTAATAACCAAGTCCCTTTTACCTGCTTCGGTCTTGGTGTGTGCTTCAACCTTATAACCTGTTTTGTGAATTTTACCATCACTATCAGCACCAAAGGTTTTCACTTCACTTCGTCTGATGTGAAGAATATCTCCATCAATATCCTTTTGACGAAGTGCAACAAGTTCTCCAATACGAAGACCAAAATTGAAGTTCAAACAAATTGCTAAATATGCGGTATTTCTTGTTTTTGCAAATTGTTCCATGGCTTTATCTATTACTTCGGCTTTGGTAGTTGAAGTGAAAATAATTTCTTCTTCTTCCTTTTCCACTTCATCGGCAAACAGATTTTTTGATTTGAAAAAAATCTGTCTTGCAAGATTAACACTTATATCAATATCTTCATCATTGACACAATAATCATATAGTTGGTTAAGTATTCCTTTGACTTCGTTGTATTTCTTTCTTGTTAGTTGATTATCGTTTATTACTTGGAGCAACCAACGAGAAAGTTTTCCTGTAGTCATAGTTTCAAGCGGAATTTTTACAATTGAAGTATCTTTATAATACTTATTCCAAACCCATTGTGATTTATTAGCAGTTCCATTTTTGCCAGATGATAAATATTGAAACTCTAACCATTTTGGGAAAACATGCTCTAATGTAAGTAGTGCATCTTTCTCTTGCTTTTTATAAAAGTCAATTATGAAATTTTCAAGGTTCTCTTTTGTAGCTCTTGCTACTAACTTACCGTACTTGCTACCGTCTGGGAGTTTGGTTTTCCAACGACCATCATCAGCAAGCCAGATTTTATAAGTTTCTAAATGTTTTGAAAGAATGTTTTCTCTTTTCATAAGTTCTGCTTCTTTCAGCACATCATTCATATTAAGATTAACTCTCTTTAATACTTCTTGCAAAGTGTCAATATTCAATTCATTTGGGTTCATAAGCGACCTCCTTTCGGAAGCCAAACACTTGCAGTTTGCAACTCTGGGGAGTGTCTGGAAGTTTATGAACCAGCGCGCCAGTTCTTGTGACACCCCTATCGTACACCCTATAAAAATTGACTTTTGGGGGTCAAAAATTGAGAACAGCACAATGCACAAATTTTTAAAAATTTCCAAAAAGAAAAGGCTATCCAGAAATTTGGAAAGCCTAAAAAC
>JAKSSE010000075.1 GCA_024403255.1 Lachnospiraceae bacterium | reverse complement strand
TTGCTGTTGCCATAGTGAGTGCGAAGTTATTAAATTTTATCTGAAATCGTATAAATTTATGTGATTACAACCGTAAATTTACGAAAACTTAACAAAAATGTACGACTTCACAATGAATTGTTGATTTTTTTGATGGCATTATAAAGACATTATTATATTAATATATACCTTTGTCATCGAAAACTAAAAAACGTAAGTCTATGAGAAAAAAATCAGTACAGTTAGTATCATCCGTTTTGATGTGTGTAGTCTATGCGCTCATCTGTCTTGGTGCCGTGATGAGTGTATATTTCATCTTCTGCGGTTGTAATTGATAGGGGAAAAATAGAACAAAACGAAATAGGTATGAAACAGGAAAGATACATAAAGCCGATGCTGAAGGTAAGAGGAATGCAGTTGACATCATTTATGGCAAATACTGTCGGCGCTCCAGACATGCCTTGGGAAGAAGAAAACCAAGCCAAGTACAATGATTTTTTTGGAACTTCTTCTTTAGAAATTCAGGAGGGTGTAAACGAATTGGACAAGATGTTTGAATAATTCAACACTTACACCTTATTATATTTAAGTAAATAACTAAAGCTATGATAAAGAAAAAAATTGCAAGAAAAACCTATGTACGTCCAGAAGCAGAAGCTACGTGGATGGAGAGCGAAGGGTTGATGGCAGGAATAGGTGGTAGTGCGGGAAACCAGCCCGAATCTGAGTATGGTGAAGAGCAAGCAAAAGGTTACTCTGTATCCCTTGTCTATGATAAGACATGGGGAATGGAAGAAGAATACGAAGACGAAGAATATTTGTGGTAGAAAAAATTAATAATTATGAGATATAATAAGCTAAGTTCTTTTCAGATGAAAGTTGCATTGGCAGCTTTATCTGCTTTGTCTTTCCTTTCCTGCTCCAGTGATTCTGTATCGAGCGAAGGTCAAGGAAAAGATACTCCTTCAGGAGTTTTTGCAACAATAGAGGGAAAGAGTGTTGCAGAAGAAACGCGTTCTTCCCTTACCTATAGTGATACTCAAGGTATGATCTTTGCTTGGGACAGTAGTGTGGAAAATAAAGACCATCTCACGATTTTCCCTGATAATAACACTGGTATAAAGTGTGATTACGAATTGAGTAATGCCATTCGTCCTAATTATGCAGAGTTCACAGCTGATGGCTTTTCTCTCTCTCCTAATACCAAGTATTTCGCATTTTCCAAGAATGAGGATACTGCAGGTGGGGAAACAAAGATTTACAGTAAGAGTGAGATTGTTATGGATTTTGGTGGTCAAAAGCAATCTGCTAATGGCAATACTGCACATCTTGGAAAATATAATTATCTTGCTTCTGCTGCTGTTTCTGGGGAAACAGATGATGCTCATTTCAGTTTCAAGCATCTTACTTCTACCCTTCGTATTCGATTATATATGAAAGAAGCTGAAACAACACCACAACAAAGAGAAGATTTTAAGGAAACTACCTTCACCTCTCTTGAGATGTATGATAGCGGTAATTCTTATGCTGGTACAAAACGTACTTTCTCATTCACTTGCGACAAGCACGTGGATGCAAATGGAATGCCTAGAAATGATTGGTATAAATATGATGCCAAGGGTGATCCATTCTCTCCAACAGATGGTAACAAGCAACGTTTCAGTGTTAAACTCGGTGAGAGTGGCTTCCAGCCTGATCAAACTACTGGTGAACTGACTGTCTATATGGAAGTTCCGCCAACGGACCTGACAGGTAATACCATCGGTTTTATTCTTAAAGGAAAGAAGGACGATGTGGAAAAGACCTATTATTTCAGCATTTCAGGTCGTCCTATTGAGATGGGTAAATTATTAAAGTTGGGACTCAAGGGTAGCGAGTCAACTGATTTCAATGTTACTCTTAAGGTAAACCACCTCTGGCAGCATGGTCAGACACGTGCTACAGGTGACCCAGGTTATGACGATGTTCATGCAGATCCAACACACCTTTATTATTTCTTCTGTGTTGATGGAAAGGTAATAGCAAAGGGAACAAATCATGACGTCGATGGACCTTTGACGGGTGGTATATGGTCAGAGAATAAAGAGACACATATCTGCACTTATTCTAAAGAGGATGCAGAGCACAATGTAAAGCCGCTTGTTCTGCCTCTTGTAGTTGACAAGACAAAAATCGATAATATTGCAACTGCAAGACTTTATGTAGTAGCAGGCAATACAGATTTGAAAGCAACGTCAGCACCAGGAATGAGTTATGCTTCAATAACAGCAGATGCAGAGCGTAAGACAAGTGATCAAGCATTCGCTGGTTCCTCAGAGTCTGCCGTTCAGGCATTGACATACAATATAATCTCTGGTAGTCAGGAAGATACTCAAGCCTTCATGCGCGATCTCTATTCTACTCCTTGGAAGGACAATGCAACATTCGTTGGAGCACTTACAGACCCAATGCAGGACGTCATCCTCTACCACACAGCTGCAAAGGTTGACTTGAAGTGGAATAGCACAACGGCACTTCCTATTGAAGGCGATTATCGTTATGTAAAAGTAAACAATGTTGCATCAACAGGTCTTTCAATCTTTAAGCCTACGGTAAATACTGGTGCAACAGGATCCTACACCGTCTCTACTCCTTTCGATGAGGATACACGATACTATGGTCGTCAGGTTTATTACCTGCCACAGTTCAATACATACGATGTAACGGTGGGTTCAAATGTTCAAGATGGATCAGATGAAAGTCATCCACTTGTAACTTTCTCCCCAGCCACCACAAACGGATTCACCTCATGGCTCCGCTGGTTGAAGAACTATTAATAGCTATACGAAACGAACATAATTCGTTAGATTCGTGGTTGAAAAAGAAAGAAGTCGTCGCTCTCGCTACTCAAAATCATATAAAAATCTTCGAATAATCTGTTTTTAAAGATTTGTTGTAGATTCTCGTAGATTATGAGCGCAGCGACTAAAGAAGAAAGAAGTCGTCGCTCTCGCTCCTCAAAATCATATAAAAATCTTCGAATAATCTGTTTGTAAAGATTTGTTGTAGATTCTCGTAGATTATGAGCGCAGCGACTAAAGAAGAAAGAAGTCGTCGCTTTGCTCCTCAAAATCATATAAAAATCTTCGAATAATCTTGTTAAGAAAGATTTGTTGTAGATTCTCATAGATTTAGAGCGTAGCGACTAAAGAAGAAAGAAGTCGTCGCTTTGCTCCTCAAAATCTTCAAAAAATCTTCGAATAATCTTGTTAAAAAAGATTTGTTGTAGATTCTCATAGATTTTGAGCGTAGCGACTAAAGAAGATAACAAAAACAAAAAATAATACAATATGAAGAACTTTAGATTAAGACTTCAAGCGATGTGTATCGCACTGGTGTTGGG
>JAKSSE010000074.1 GCA_024403255.1 Lachnospiraceae bacterium | reverse complement strand
GCTGTAAACATCGTTCCTAACTCTACTGGTGCTGCAAAGGCAATCGGCCTTGTTATCCCAGAGCTTAACGGAAAGCTCATCGGTTCTGCACAGCGTGTACCTACCCCTACTGGTTCAACCACTATCCTTGTTGCAACCGTAGAGAAGTCAGTTACCAAGGAAGAGATCAACGCAGCTATGAAGGCTGCTGCAACCGAGTCATTTGGTTACAACGAGGATGAAATCGTTTCTTCAGATATCGTTGGATCAACCTATGGTTCAATCTTCGATGCTACCCAGACTATGGTTGGCGAGGATAACCTTGTACAGGTTGTTTCTTGGTATGACAACGAGAACTCATACACCTCTCAGATGGTTCGTACTATCAAGTACTTCTCAGAACTTGCATAATTAGTTCTCTAACTAAGAATTTTAGCCCCATCCTTGTGGATGGGGCTTTTTTATTTTATAATTCAACATAGTGTTGTTTTTGCGAGGTAACTTTATGACATATTCAATGCTTGTTGTAATAGCTTTCTGCTTTCAAATACTATTTTTGGGTTATTTACTTGTGCATTTTAAGGGGAGAATATCGCCTTATTACTACTTTATGTTCATAGCGGTTTTATTGACTACATACGGGGATATGATGATAAATTCCGCTAAAGACCTTGAGTCGGCACTTTTGGCAAATCAAACATCGTATCTTGGTGCGGTATTTTCACCTCTGTTTTTGATGTTTTGTATAGCTGATTTATGCAAAGTAAATTTAAAGAAAGTAATAGGGGTTTCGTCGTGTGGAATCTCATGCTTATTGTTTGTGATGGTCGCTACCAGCAGGAAACATGACTGGTATTATAAAAAAGCAAACATTGAATTTGCAAATGGCATGACATTTCTAAAAAAAGAAGATGGTCCGTTGCACTTTTTATTTCCAACATTTTTAGCTCTTATGATTTTGTTTGGTTTTTTCATTATCGTGCAAACCTTGAGAAATAGGAGGGATGTTTCATACAAGAATTCTGTAATGCTTTTGTTTTCGCTTATAGTGACAAGCGGTTCCTACATAGTGGAAAAAGTTAATCATTACAATTTAGAAATATTGCCTTTTGTTTACTGCTTTCTAGAGCTTGTTATGATTATTGTTCTTCATAGGATCAGTCTTTATGATATTCCCTATATGTCTGCAAAAATGAGCCTTGTAGATAAATCGAATGGATATATTTTGTTTGATGGAAGAGGAAATTATCTGACCTGTGATGAAGTGGCAAGATACTGGTTTGGGGAGCTTGGAGAACTTAGAGCTGATAGACCGATAAAAAAAGCTTACACACCTATACTTGCTGATTTGCAAAAATGGTGCAATGGAACAGCTGAAAATGAAAAGGCTCAATATGAAGTTGGGGATCAGATAGTTGTTGTGTACCATTCGATATTAAAAGAACACTGGCAAAACGCAGTGCACTGCATAAGGCTTGAAGATGAAACAGAGCAGATAAAATATCAGAATCTTGTTGAGTCATATAATAAAAACCTTACAGAAGAAGTAAAAAGACGTACCCAGAGTATGAAATCCATACATGAGGATATCCTTGTTTCGATGGCAAATATCGTTGAAAGCAGGGATCAAAATACTGGTGGTCACGTAAAAAGAACCAGCGATGTTGTAAAGCTTTTTACAGATGCTTTGATTGAAAATGAAGACTTTACGCAGATGACGCCGTATATTGGAAGGTGTATTGCAAAGGCGGCACCACTTCACGATTTTGGCAAAATAGCTGTTCCTGATAATATTTTAAATAAGCCTGGAAAGTTTGAACCGGAAGAGTACGAGGTGATGAAAACCCACTCTGCGAAAGGTGCTGTTATTGTGGAACAGATTCTTCACAGTACAGAGGATAACAGGTTTAAAAAGATCGCTGAAAACGTAGCTCATTATCATCATGAAAAGTGGGATGGAACTGGTTATCCTGATAACCTGAAGGGAGAAGATATACCGTTCGAAGCGAGAGTTATGGCTTTGGCCGATGTATTTGATGCTCTTGTAAGTAAAAGAGTTTACAAGGATAGTTTTAGTTACGATAAGGCTTTTTCAATTATCGAGGAATCTGCGGGTTCGCACTTTGATCCTGTACTCGCAGAGGAATTTTTAAAGTGTAAAAATGAACTTATAGCACTTTATGATTCATACGAAGAATAATACTGAAAAAAGATAATAAAAATGCACCTTTAATGGTGCATTTTTTAGTGTAATTAGATATAATAAGACCTGACTGCGGCAAACGCAGACGGCATATATTTTCTGTGGCGATGCGCAGACCACAGAAGGAAATAATTTAAGGAGGGCATTTATATGTCATTAAACAAGAAGAGCGTTGATGATATCAACGTAAGCGGAAAGCGTGTCCTTGTACGTTGCGATTTTAACGTACCATTAAAGGAAGGCGTTATCACTGATGAAACCCGTATCAATGCAGCACTTCCAACCATCAATAAGCTTCTCAACGATGGCGCAAAGTTAATCCTTTGCTCACATCTTGGAAAGGTTAAGGAAGGTCCTAACGAGAAGGAGTCTTTAGCACCTGTTGCAAAGGCACTTTCAGCAAAGCTTGGTAAGGAAGTAAATTTTGTTGCTGATTATAACGTAACTGGCGATGCAGCTACTGCAGCAGTTGACGCTATGAAGGAAGGCGATGTTGTTCTTCTTCAGAATACTCGTTTCCGTGGCAAAGAAGAGACTAAGCCACAGGAGGCTGGTGAGGCTTTTGCAAAAGAGCTTGCTGACCTTGCTGATGTTTATGTATGCGACGCATTTGGTTCAGCTCACAGAGCACATGCTTCTGTAGCAGTTGTTACCAAGTACATCACCGAAAAGGGTGGCGAGAACGCAGTTGGATACCTTATGCAGAAGGAAATCGATTTCCTCGGAAACGCAGTTGAGAATCCAGTTCGTCCTTTCGTTGCAATCCTTGGTGGTGCAAAGGTTGCTGACAAGCTTGCAGTTATCGATAACCTCCTTGAGAAGGCTGATACCCTTATCATTGGTGGTGGTATGGCTTACACCTTCCTTAAGGCTAAAGGCTATGAAATCGGTAAGTCAATGCTTGACGATACTAAGATTGATTACTGTAAGGATATGATGGCTAAGGCTGAGAAGCTTGGCAAGCAGATCCTTCTTCCAGTTGATGCAGTTACCATCGCAGAGTTCCCAAATCCTATCGATGCACCTGTTGATACTATCACTGTAGATGCAGACGCTATGCCAGCTGATCGTGAGGGTTGCGATATCGGACCTAAGTCACAGAAGCTTTTCGCAGATGCAGTTGCTTCAGCAAAGACCGTTGTTTGGAACGGACCTATGGGCGTATTCGAGAACCCTACTCTTGCAG
>JAKSSE010000073.1 GCA_024403255.1 Lachnospiraceae bacterium | reverse complement strand
TCGTGGTCAAAAACTAGACATTTATACTTCATGAAAAACTCTCTTTCAAAGTTGATTGAAATAGTATATCATTGTTTCCGATTGAAAGAAACTTACAAAGGAATTGCAATATGATTTTATTAAAACAGATGATAGTGCTTGCCATAGTAATGTGTGTTGGCTTTTATTTAGCAAAAAAAGATGTGCTTGATAAGGCTACTTCCAAGAAGATTTCATGGATTGTAGTAAATATCTGTAATCCTGCTTTGATGATAAATGCTGGATTAAGCGAAGACAGACTGGAAGAGGCTCTTTTATATAAGACCTTTTTGGTGGCAGGTTTATTCTATGTTGTTTTATTAATAATAGGTGTGATTCTTCCATATATCCTAAAGGATAAAACAAACAAGTTCTATTTCCTCATGATTGTCTTTGGAAACGTAGGCTTTATGGGTTATCCACTACTTCAAGCTATGTATGGACCAAAGGCTGTCCTTGTAGCTTCTATATTTAATCTTTACTATGGAATACTCATGTATACCTATGGGGTAATGGTAGTAAGCGGACAGAAGTTTTCTGCAAAGTCACTTAAGCTGATTATTAATCCAGGTATTATTGCTGGTATTATTGAGCTTATAATTTATTTTTCAAAGCTCAGAGTACCTTCTTTTGTAGGAGAGACAATAAATATGTTAAGTGGCCTTACAGCTCCACTTAGTATGATGGTAATTGGCGCTACCTTTGTAGGCCTTTCACTGAAGGCGCTTGTTAAAGACTATCGTATAATGGCCTTTACGGTTATACGACTTATTATCCTTCCAGTTTTAATGTTCCCTGCGTTCAAGCTTTTCTTTACTGATCCACTTTTACTTGGCACCTGCTTAGTAATGGTAGCAGTTCCAGTTGGAAGCATGAATGTTATGATGGCACAGCAGTACAATGGAGATGTGGAAACCAGCTCAAAGGGCGTGGCTATTACAACCCTGCTTTCAGTAGCTACAATGCCTCTTCTCTTTATGCTTCTTATGTAGGAAAAAGTCTTGATTTTTTAAAAAGGCTTTGATATACTCACCATTGCTGTTTAAGACAGTGGCGTCAGTTCGAGACCTTCCTGACGTAAAACAAAACTAAAGGAGAAAACAAAATGAATAACGAAACAAAATCAAGCCATGAAAAGGTTCTCTTTATGGCACAGGCAGGAGTAATCGCTGCAATCTATGTAGTGCTTACTATTTTTATTAATGCCTTCAACCTTGCAAGCGGTGCAATTCAGATTCGTATATCCGAGGCACTTTGCGTACTTCCATTCTTTACACCAGCAGCTGTTCCCGGACTTGCTATTGGATGTTTACTTTCAAATATCTTAACCGGATGTGCGATATGGGACGTAATATTTGGAACACTTGCAACCTTACTTGGTGCAATCTTTAGCTATAAGCTTAGAAAGCACAAATTCCTTGTAACACTTCCACCTGTAATTGCAAATGCAGTAATAATTCCTTTTATCCTTTGCTATGCCTATGGATTAACAGGAGCCTGGATGGTAGGAAATGCAGATTTATCTCTTCTTTTCTATGCGTTGACAGTAGGTGCAGGCGAAGTGATTTCGGTATGTGTATTAGGTACACTTTTACGTAAGGCTTTAGAGCCTGTTGCAAAACATATATTTAACACAAATTAGCAAGAATTCTCCCTCCTCTATAGGTGGCGAGATGAATTGTCAGGCTACAAAGAATTACTGAAAAAATACACCACAAACACTTGTTCTGGTGGCGTAAATGTGATATATTATAATCAGTTGATGAGGTGAGAAGGACTGATTATATGCGCGATATGGATAATAATGCTCATTCAGTATATCTGTTATATTACCATCTTGTAATGGTTGTAAAATATAGAAGAAAAGTGATCAATGATGATATCTCAGAAAGGGCCAAAGAGATATTTGAGTATATTGCACCTAATTATGGTATCACTCTGGAGGAGTGGAATCATGATATGGATCATGTTCATGTGATGTTCAGAGCCCAGCCAAGGACTGAGATATCGAAATTTATCAATGCATATAAGAGTGCAAGCAGCAGACTGCTCAAGAAAGAATATCCTAAGATCAGAGAAAAGCTTTGGAAAGAGGCTTTCTGGAGTCAGAGTTTTTGCCTGATGACTGCGGGAGAAGCACCAATTGAAGTAATCCGGAAATATATCGAGAGTCAAGGGGAAAAACATGAATAGGGCGTTCAAATTCAGGATCTATCCGACAAAAGAGCAGGAAGTTCTTCTGGCAAAAACGTTTGGGTGTTGCAGATTCCTCTACAATATCATGCTTGCTGACAAGATCAGTGAATATAAGGCAAATGGGAAAATGTTAAAGAACACTCCTGCAATATATAAAAAGGAGTATCCATTCCTAAAGGAAGTGGATTCACTTGCGCTGGCAAATGTCCAGCTTCATTTGGAAACAGCTTATAAGAACTTTTTCAGGACTCCTGCTGTAGGCTTTCCTAAGTTCAAGTCAAAGCATAGGAACCATAATAGTTACACAACAAACGTAGTAAATGGTAACATATCTATCCAGGCAGGAAAGCTAAAGCTGCCGAAGCTGAAAGAAGTTAGGGTAAAACAGCATAGAGAGATACCGGATAACTATGTCTTAAAATCTGTCACAGTGAGTCGTGAGCCATCCGGCAAGTATTATGCAAGCCTTTTATATGAGGTTGAGCCGAGTGAAAACCAAGCAAAGTTCATGTCATATCAGGATGCAAGGATACTAGGGATTGATTATGCGATGCATGGGATGGCGGTTTTTTCAGATAATCTTGGGAGTGTATACGAAGGTTATATGAGAAAAGCAGAAGAAAAGTTAGCAAGGGAACAAAGAAGGCTTTCACATTGTCAGATAGGAAGCAGCAATTATCAAAAGCAGAAAAGAAAAGTTGCCCTGTGTCATGAGAAGGTAAAGAACCAGAGGAAAGACTATATCCATAAACTTACCAGAAGAATCGCAGAGGAATATGATGCGGTTGGAGTAGAAGATATCGACATGAAAGCAATGAGTCAGTGTCTGAATTTTGGAAAAAGCGTGATGGATAACAGTTATGGGATGTTTCGGGATATACTGGATTACAAACTGAAGGAGAAGAATAAGAAGCTTGTAAAGATAGACCGTTTCTTTCCATCCAGCAAGAAGTGCTGTAAATGTGGTCAGGTCAAAAAAGAACTGAAGCTATCAGAGAGAGTATACAGATGCAGCTGCGGAAATGTGATGGACAGGGATAAAAATGCAGCAGTCAATATCCGGGAGGAAGCAAGAAGAATGCTGACGGCATAAAAAATATCCGTATCCGGATGAAATAGTAGAAAATGCCCGTATCCGGGCTTGGAATAAATCGCGGGGCACGCGAGGATAGCCTATAGAAACTTGGCTCAAAAGAGCCATTGAGTAGGAAGCCCCCACTTCAAAGGTGGGAGCATGTCACTACATTTATTTTGGTTGGAACGTTTGCTGCGTTGGGATATGCTGTTATGGTTGCTGTCATGTTTTGGGAGGCAAT
>JAKSSE010000072.1 GCA_024403255.1 Lachnospiraceae bacterium | reverse complement strand
CAGACAGGTAAGACAATGAAGATCGCTGCTTCAAAGGCACCTAAGTTCAAAGCTGGTAAGGCTCTTAAGGATCTTGTAAACAAGAAATAATCACGTTAGCTACAAGCAGTGTGAATAAAGAAAACAGCTATTGAGTCTCAAGCTTGCTTGAAAGACGAAGTAGCTGTTTTTCTTTATTCAAAACACGGCGCCAGCCGTGTTGAGCATATTGCATTAGCAATATGCGAACACTGCATTTTACACGTGCGAACACTGCTTATGTCAATATGCGAACACTGCATTAAGCAATACAAACACACTACTTATATAGAAAGGTAATAATTATGCGCCTAGATAAGTATTTAAAGGTATCCAGAATAATTAAAAGACGTACAGTCGCAAATGAAGCATGCGATGCAGGTCGTGTTACTATAAATGGAAGACCCGCAAAAGCATCTGTAGACGTAAAGGTTGGAGATATTCTGGAAATACAATTTGGTAATAAACCATTAAAAGTTGAAGTTACAGATGTGAAAGAAACTGTAAAAAAAGACGAAGCAAAAGAGATGTATAAAACATTGTAATCAAAAAGTCCATCATTCGATGGACTTTTATTTTATATTACTTTTCATATTTATCAGTCGGTAAATGTTTGTGTCTACGAAGATATGCGAAAGTATACTTTTCTCCTTTATCTGCTAACATTCTCAAAAGAAATTCAAGTTTATCACTAGATTCTTTATTTATTAAAGTTCCACGTTTATCACATCCCTGAATGAAATAGTCAAGAGAAGATTGATCAGTATACTTTTCTTTCTGATAAATTTTCGATGCTGCGACGCGGTCGCAAAACATTTCTTTGATATAACGGTCAGGCATAGGCATGCCTTCCATTCTTCTAGTTACATTGTTATAGTCCGTCCAATATTCGAAATGATGTCTATTTCTGCCTTTGTGATGCATCCAGGCCTTGCTAAAGCCGTGTACTTCGCGCTCGCCTTCATTTGGGGAACGATTACCCTGATAATGAATGGCGCCAGGTATAAATTCGGTTGGAGAATACTTTGAAAGGTCATGAAATAACCCCTGAAAACCGATGCCAGCTTTAAAGCAGTGTCTAATTACGGCATGTCTATGTTTTGTAATTGTTTTAAAATGTTTAATCGGATGGCAGTTTAACAAAATTCACCTCGTCATATTTGTACAAAATTACCTAAAGGAAATTATAGCATAAAGGTTAATTATTTCAAAAATAAGCCGAAATAAAAGATAAGTATAATTGCATATATTGTGAAAAGGAATTCACATATTGATCATGAATTTATTATCCAAGGAGGGATATTATGAGTGACGTTTCAAACATCTATTCAAATGTAGGTGCTACTTATGGACAGGATTATGCTACTAAGGCAAAAGACCCAAAGGCAGAACCTGAGAAAGCAGTAACCGAGACCGGAAAAAAACCTTATATTTCAGGAAAGACAATTGGAAAACCTCAGTTATCTGAGAAAGCACAGAAGTATTATGAAGAGCTTAAGAGCAAATTTCATAATATGGATTTTATTCTTGTGAGCAATGATGAAAAAGAGAATGCAAAGAGAAATGCAGCATCATATGCGCACGGTAATAAATTGGTCGTTTTAGTAGACGAAGCAAAGATCGAAAGAATGGCAGAAGATGCCCAGTTTAGAGCTCAGTATGAGGGTATTATCGAAAGAGCAGCAAATGGATTCAACCAGTTTGCTGAGTCTGTGACGAGTACAGGCGCAAAGGTGAAGGGCTACGGCATGCAAGTAAACGATGACGGAACTACTTCTATGTTTGCTGTACTTGAGAAATCTTCAGAGGCTCAGGCAAAGCGAATTGAAGAGAAGAGAGAGGCAAATAGGGCAGCTAAAAAAGCTGAGGCAAAGAAAGCTGCAAAAGAACGTGCTGAAGAAAGACTAGAAGAAGCAAGAGAAAGTAGAAGGTCTGATAAATCAAGTAAAACTGATAACTCTGATGAAATTGTTTTAAAGGCAAATTCATGGGAAGAACTTCTTAGAAAAATAGAAGACCATGTGCAGACAGAGAAGAGTAATACAGTATTTACAGAGACAGAAAAGTCGATTGGGCAGAGCATAGATTTTTCAGTGTAAGCTATTAGATTTTCGGGTGATTCTATGGACTTAATGACAACAGCGCGTCAGGCTAAAAGCGAAGCTACATATGCAAATTGGCAGCAAAACCATAACAAGAGAAGTACGGAAAGCTCAGATAAAATATCTGAGATGAAACGTATGATTAATGGTACTGAGAAAAAATCAAATGAACCTAGAAGTATATTAGAGTCGACACAAAAATATGGTCAATCTATCAGAGCGGAAAGAAGTCGTAAGAAAGAGACATCTAGCCAGTTAAAGCAGTTGAAATATAACTACAGTAATATTTCAACTCAAATCAGAAAGAGTAAGACTTCAGTAAATGCTAAACAGGTAGCATCCAAGGCGCGCAGAGAAGTGATTCTTTTAAAGATGAAGCTTCAGAGTGGCAATTATGATAAGGAAGAATTGGAGGCAGCAATAACCCATGCAAAATCTATGGAAAGAGCTGCTAATAAGAAAGCGCGTCATCTTCAGGAAGAAGAGCTTATTAAAGTTACAGATAATGCGAGCTCTGATATGAGTGCTAGTGAATTTGAAGAACAGCTCGAAGAAAAAATGGATCAGGCGTATGAAGAATACGATGCTGCTATGGAAGAGTTTGAAGCTGAACAAGTTCGGGATTTAGAAGAACAAATGTCACAGATGGAAGAGCTCTCAGAGGATATGTATAGTCTCTTAAGTGATACGATGGATGAAATGATGGAGGACACACTTTCTCAGCTCATGGATGGTATGATGATAGTTACTGACTATGAAATGAGTGAGGATGAGTTCAATTCATATAAACAGAAACATCGTATATTAGAAGATAAGGCTATGCTAGAAGCGGATGCAAAGTATCTAAAAACACTATTTGAAATATATGACAGACGAATTAATGGTGGCGGTGGAGCAAGTATCCCTAGTGGAGGAGCAGATTTTTCTGGTGCAGGCGCAGTTATAAATAGTGTTGATGTAGCGGCTGCTATACCAAATATAGTGGATATTTCGCTATAGAAAAAAAATAAGAAAAAAATGTCAAAAAATACTTGAAATCGACGCGTATAAGTGATATTATCAATCGTGCGTTGTGTGAAACAGATACACGCGGGTATTCGCCCAGATAGCTCAGTTGGTAGAGCAAAGGACTGAAAATCCTTGTGTCGCTGGTTCGATTCCGGCTCTGGGCATTCGTTATTTGAAGTATGGAATAACGATTGATTGTAAGTCGGTGACAAACGCTGACAATGCAGGTGTGGTTCAATGGTAGAACATCAGCCTTCCAAGCTGAATACGTGGGTTCGATTCCCATCACCTGCTCTCGACTGAATAATCAGTCGGTAATATAAAAATGCGCGAGTGGCTCAGTTGGTGGAGCACGACCTTGCCAAGGTCGGGGTCGCGGGTTCGAGTCCCGTCTCGCGCTCGATAAGAGAACATCCTAGAGGGTGTTCTTTTTTT
>JAKSSE010000071.1 GCA_024403255.1 Lachnospiraceae bacterium | reverse complement strand
TCCATGAAGTTATAAAGATCTCCATCCATGTAAAGATACTGCATATCCTTACGATCGATACGAGCCTGTGGGAACTTCTCAGTTGGACGATAAGAAGTCTCGATAACACCACCATTGATGATATCCTTAAGCTTTGTACGAACGAAAGCTGCTCCCTTACCAGGTTTTACATGCTGGAACTCAATAATCTGATATACCTTTCCATCGATCTCGATGGTAACGCCATTTTTAAAATCGCCGGCTACAACCATAATATCCTCCTTAAACTTCTAACATAACGTTAGTCCGTAGTCTTAAACATTTTAATAAACTTTGCCTAATTTGTAAAGTATTCTTGTGGTGTTTTCTAAAAACTGATACACTACATCTTGTTATGAAAAGCTTATTTCCACACGACAGAATCAAAAGTGCATACGATGTAGATTACAAGGCTTTAAAAGCCGTCGGAATAAAGGCAATTTTCTTTGATATTGACAACACTTTAGTATTCCACGATGCCCCTTCTGATGAAAATTCAAAGGCATTAATCGAAAGAATACATAACGAAGGGTTAATTGTTTATCTTATTTCAAATAACAAAGAGCCAAGAGTCAAATCCTTTAAAGAAGCATCTATGTGCGACGGGTATGTTTTCAAAGCAGGAAAGCCTTTAGCCAGAGGTTTCAACCAGGCTTTAAAAGAGCTAAATATAAATAAAGAAGAAGCCGTCTTCTTTGGAGACCAGATTTATACCGATATCATCGGTGGAAGAAACGCAAAGCTTTGGACTATATTGACCAAACCTTTATCAGCAAAAGAGCCTTTTAACATTGTGCTAAAAAGAATAATAGAGTTTCCAATACTGCTGCTCTACGTTCTTATTAGAATTTTTATCAAACCAAGTAGGCCAATGCCACTTATCAAAGGAGAATAAAAATGAAAATTGCAATCGGAAATGATCATGCAGCTGTAGAAATGAAGAACGACCTTATCGCTTACCTTACCGAAAAAGGTCATGAGGTTACCAATTTTGGTACAGATACCAACGATTCATGCGATTATCCTGACTACGCTAAAAAGGTATGTGATGCAGTAAACGCCAAGGAAGCTGATTTTGGTATTCTCTGCTGCGGTACTGGTGCAGGAATGTGCATCGCAGCAAATAAAATCAAAGGCATTCGTGCAATGCTTTGCGACAACACCACAACTGCTCACCTTGTCAAAGAGCACAATAACTGCAACGTTATTACTTTAGGTGCAAGAGTTACTGGTATTCTTGCAGCTCACGAAATCGTAGATGCATATATGGGTGCTGAATTTATGGGTGGTAACCACGAAAGAAGAATCAATAAATTCATGGCTTTTGAAGCAGAATAAGATTTTACGGCATAAAAAAAGAGACCTCATATGAGGTCTCTTTTTGATTGTCTCAAATTTATAAATCGAAGTTTTCTACGCCACGAACAGCTGCGCTCTGAGTGTTCTGCATGCTATTAGCTTCTCCTACGAAATACTGATACTGAGAAAGCATCTGATCTTTCTGCATATCATTGATAGCTTTTTCAACATCCAAAGTACGGAGATCTGAAGTAGCACCTTTCATCTCATAAGACTCGTTAGCCTTGTACTCTTTTGCGAAGTCAGCAGAGCCATAAGTCTGACCTGCTCTTGCAGCATCAATCTCTTCCTGAGAAATAAAAGGTTCTGCCTTTGCTTCTACAGATGAATTAACAGGAGCATTTATCTCCTCTGCTCCCTTAGTACTATCTATATTGTAATTGTAAAATCCGACGCCTGGTCTAATTCCTGAAATATTCATGTCACTCTCCTGCTTTCCTTGCAGCTTTCCCCCACCATCCTTGGTGTCCTGTCACATTATATATCGATTACTTTGATTAAATCTTAACCCCCGAATAAGAAAAAATCAATATTTTTTATTGTTAAGAATTAATTGCTCTTTTAAGTTCTTCCATAAATGTGTCAACATCCTTGAATTCACGATATACAGATGCAAATCTTACATATGCAACCGGATCAAGTTTTGACATCTCATTCATAACAAATTCGCCAATAGTATTACTTGGAATTTCCTTTGCTTCCAGTGCAAATACTTCGGTCTCAACTTTATCTACAACTTCCTGAATAGTCTGAGCTGATACTGGACGCTTATGGCAGGCTCTTAATACACCAGCCTCAATCTTTGCTCTGTCATACTGCTCACGATTGTTGTCTTTCTTAATTACGATAAGTGGAATTGTCTCAACCTTTTCATAGGTAGTGAAACGTTTATTACACTCATCACACATTCTACGTCTTCTGATCGAAGTGTTGTCATCAGCAGGACGTGAATCAATTACTCTAGTATTATCTGAACCACAAAATGGACATTTCATAAAAAGAATCCTCCAGCAAACACGATTTGCTACAGGATTCAGTTTATCAAATATAGATTTAAAATTCAACGGATTGACCCGTTTAAAGCGTAGGACTAAGGTCTCATTTTTACACGTTGAAAAGGAACTCGATTATATCTCCATCCTTAACAACATACTCTTTACCTTCGGTTCTCTGCTTACCCTTTGCCTTTACAGCCTGATAATCAAAGCCAGCTTCATCAAGATCTGAATAAGCTATAACCTGAGCACGGATAAATCCTCTCTCGAAATCCGAGTGAATCTTTCCTGCTGCCTGAGGAGCCTTAGTTCCATTCTTAATAGTCCATGCACGGCACTCTTTCTTTCCGTCGGTAAGATAAGAGATAAGTCCAAGAAGTGCATAACTTGCTTTTATAAGTCTATCAAGGCCTGACTCTGAAATACCAAGTTCTTCCATAAACATTGCTTTTTCTTCTTCATCAAGTTCAGAAAGTTCTTCCTCTGTCTTAGCACAAATAGGAAGTACTGATGCACCCTCTGCCTCTGCCTTGGTTTTAACAGTCTGATAATATGCTGAAGCCTCTGGGTTGGCTACGCCATCATCATCCATATTACATGCATAGATGATAGGCTTTGCTGATAAAAGTCCCATCTCTCTCATCGAATTTGCGATAATTTCGTTAGTCTCATCATACTCAAAGGTACGGGCATTGTTTCCAGACTCAAGATGAGCCTTAATCTGCTCTAAGAAATCTGCCTCTTCCTTTGCATCCTTATTTCCGCTCTTGCCAAGCTTTGAGGTCTTTGCAAGTCTATTTTCAATCATGTCAAGATCTGCATAGATAAGTTCAAGGTCGATGCACTCCATATCTCCTTTAGGATCAACAGCTACAGCCTTTGTTGCATCCTCAACAACGTGCATAATTTCGTCATTATCAAAGCATCGAACAACATGGATGATAGCATCACACTCTCTAATATGTCCAAGGAACTTATTTCCAAGACCAGCACCTTTACTTGCACCTTTTACAAGGCCTGCAATATCAGTAAACTCAACTACTGCTGGGGTCTTTTTATCTGTCTGCCAGTGCTCAGCAAGCTTATCAAGTCTTTCATCTGGCACTGCAACAATCCCAGTATTTGGCTCAATTGTACAGAACGGATAATTCGCTGCCTGAGCGTTTGCTGTTCCTGTAATTGCGTTAAATAAAGTTGATTTCCCGACATTTGGGAGGCCGACGATTCCGAGCTTCAAGGTATATTCAC
>JAKSSE010000070.1 GCA_024403255.1 Lachnospiraceae bacterium | reverse complement strand
AGATTGCCCGGAGAATATCCGGCCTTCAATAATTAATATATTGGAAAAGAGAGTTATTATTCGCAAAATGGTGCAATAGTAACCGAGGGCTTGCTATGGAAACTGGAAAACTTAACTTAAACTATGATGGTGTATCCGAGATTAATAAAGAGAAGAAACAACAACCTCCTGTAGAACCCCAAATGATGGAAATGCAGAATTTGGGCAATGTGGAAGAGCAGATACCACTTCGAAAGAGCGAGGAGGAGCAGCGAAAGGTAGATGCTCAAATCATGCAAGGAGGGATGGTCGTTAAAGAGGTTGGAGCCGATGAGACCTACCAATATGTGGATTTCCAGGATCAGAAAGTTCAAGAGGAGATTGAAAAAGCTGCGAAAGTTAATCTTTCTGCAGGTGTCTTGGACCAGAAGGTTAGTTATGCTCAGTCGATGCAGGCCTATCTGAACCATACTGAAGGTGGCAAGGTTAAAGTTTTGCAGGAGTTGCAGGAACGGTCTGCGGTTTTTGGAAAAATATCATTAAAGAAGCGCAAAAAGGAACTGGATCAGGCCAAGAAGCTGTTTGATAAAATGGATGCCTTAAAGGAAAAGGTGAAGAAGGAATTAGTTCCTGAAAAACAATTGAATTTAAACACGCAAATTATTGCGCTTAAAGCGAAGGCTTTGTCCTGTAGAGCCAGAGCCTATGCAAAGGATGAGGCTGTACTAAATGATCAGCTTGCAAATATAGCAATTGCGTCTAATTACGAACTTCAGGAACTTTATGAATTGTTTAGTTTGAAAATTAATAGTAATGATCATGACGGGGCAGCAGAAATGCTAAGAAGAGAGGTTAATGCGGCGAAGAACAATATCCCTTTTGTTATTGATCAAATAGCATTAGATCGTAGACGTAAAAGCGGATTGGAAATTTTTAATGCAGCCGTAGCAAAAAGAAAGAAGGAAATGAAGGAGCCACGTATAGATGGACGAGTTCCGGCAGATATTATCCGAAGTAAGAAGATGGCTGATTCTTGTCGTCAATCTTTCGCCGGATATAAGTTGAACGAAGGGGATTCGATGCTTGATACTGAAACGGAGAAGACCTTTGATAAAAATATGAGTGAACCGGTTGAAGGAGCGCTGGCACTTCGTAAGATGCTGCAGGATTTTGTACGTGAAATAGAAAGAAATGCGAAACGTATAGAAGATGGCAAGCCTGTCCTTAAGGACGCAAGAGATTTCTTGAATTCACAATATGTGAGTATGGTGAATTTATGCAGCGAGTATCTTAATAAGAACAAGAAAGATGATGCATCTGCACTTGAAGAAAAAAGCTATGAGTATGTGAAACAACTTAAGGCTAAATTAGTTCAAAATCAAAGAGCGGGAGTTTCATTCAACAGTCAATTCAAAAAGATTGCAGACTTGTTCATCGAAAATAGAAGAAGAACATGGACCAGTGAAGAGGACAAAAGAACAGATGCCTTAATAGTTGGATTTGAGAGTGATAATGAGAAAAGAAAGGCTGAACAAAAAAGTTTACTGAAAATTAAAAGTGCTGCAATTTTGAAGGACGATCCGATGAAATCAGTCCTTGGTGAAAATGATGTAGTCACGATGGAGGATTTGAAGAAGAAATCCAGTGAAATAAAGCTGGAAGAGAAGAGCGAGAAAGAAAAATTATTTGACTTGAAATACAATCTGCCGGAAGGAGAGACATGGAAGTGTGATAGTAACCTTTTGGCAATTGATGCAGTTCTTAGATCAAATGGTATTTTCATAGAAGGCGGTGCCAGAACACTCCTTAAAGCTGTCCCGGAAGACGTGAAGAACTTAACAGATGTGCTGGCTCATTTTGATAAAGTTTTATACAGGCATGATGCGCTTGCGGCTTGTTGGCCTGCACTTAAGCCTTTACTGGCAGACAGATTTGAACTTGTGCATGAGGAAAGAGTTGTTCCTGTTGTTAAAGATGAAGCGCGGTTTGAATATGATAGATTTAATGATGCACTTGCAGAGGAGATACAAGCAGCTACACTGGGTGGCTCTGCGGTCATGCTCTATGATAGTGTGACCAAGCATTATGTGACTATTACATCCGTTTTTCAACAGAGGAATTCGGAGACATTCTATATAACGTATCTTGATGATAAACAGGGAGCAAACAAAGAGGACACAGCAAAACGAAAAGGACCTGTAGCTTTTAATGAATTTATGGCAGAGAAGACAAAAGCCGGTCATAAATTTTCGATTGAGTATCTGAGGAAACTGACAGAGGAAGAGAAAGCAAAAAGAAAGAAAGCTGAAGAGAAGAAAGAAGAGCACAAGAACGAAGAAATAGTTGATGCAGAGTCTGAAAAAGTAAAAGGCTACTATGAATCACTAAAGGAAATATATGAGAATAATACTGAAACATCCAAAATGGTATCCAGCGCAGGAAAAACCATACTTAAGTTGATGAAGACTGTAAAGTATACACAAGAGGAACTGGAAGCGGGAACTGTATACGATAAGCTATACGAAGAAATGAGACAGTTAAAAGGATGGTTTAAAGTATTTGACAATGAATGTGAAGCGCGAATAAAAAAATATCTTGAGAATAATGAGGAAAAAATAACTCCGATCCCTTCTTTAATCGATAAATTAGAAGAAATCAGGCAAAATATGCTTAGTTTGATTCAATCGAATGTGACTGAGGATCCGAATGTCAAAAAAATCATGCTTAGGCTTGAAAATAAGTTGAAAAAAATAGATTTTTCAAGTGTAGAAAGCTTTACGGCAAAATGCAATGGACTATTTGGACAAGACAATTGTGATAGTGTAACAAAGACTGTGATAGACACTTGGGGTTCTAGTATGAGCAATTCTTTTCTTATAGAAAAAGAGTCAAATGTGTCTTATAGAGAGATGCTTAGCAAGCCGCAAGAGTATAGCTTTATTGTAGGCGCTCACGAAAACAAGGAAGAGTTGTCCTTGGCTGATCTTGAGAAATATAGGAACGTTGACTGGACTGAAACAAACCAAAGAAGAGAAGAGCTGGTGAGTAATACATACACGAAGAACAATTGTTGGGCTTGCTCTGTGGATGTGCTGCTACAATCTAGAGGATTTAAATTGCCAGATGGATATAAGAGTGTCATGCAATATCTTCCTAAAAACATCAGAACGATGAGAGAAGCAGCTCAGTATTACGCCTTTATTGCCAATAAAATGTATTCACCGATAGAACATGAGGAATTTATCAAAAAAGTGGTTGGTGATAAATTCTCTTTGGAATCACAGACTTATTATCCAGATGACTATAGGAAAAAGAATAAATCACAAGCTGTTTTTGAAGAAGATATAATGAAAGAGATTAAGAAGGCTATAGAGGATGGTTCGGCTATTTCGGTGCGTGATCCGAAAAGAAAACATTATATTACAATCACAGGCCTGTCTGATGATGGTCAAACTTTTACTTTAGTGGATAGTGAAGCGATGCAGGGACAACCACAGCAGATTGCTGTAAAGGATTATTTTAAAAACATGTTTGAAAATGATGTTAATAATAATCCGCGTGGCGACGCAGTAATTCTTTCATGGCTCAAAAAAACTTCTAAAAAACAAGGTTGAGTAAAGTTATAAAAATGGTAAAATAGAATTAATTGGTGTTGATGGCTCCCTTATAGTTTATAAGGGAGCTATCGGCGTGCATTAATTACAAGGAGCAG
>JAKSSE010000007.1 GCA_024403255.1 Lachnospiraceae bacterium | reverse complement strand
CAACTGTAGTTGCAGCAATATTGACATTTACACGACGTATTGCACCATTTTTGTGCTTAATGCTATAGATGGTATCAATGCACTCTAACACATAATCGATAGGATTATTTACAGGATCTTCCCCAAGCTCAATCGCAAGACGCTTATGTCCCATATCCTGAAGTGCTGTAACTTCTTTTACAATCTCTTCCTGCGTAAGCTTTTTACGTGCTATGTGCTTATTTTTCATATGATAAGGACAATAAACACAACCATTTATGCAATAATTAGAAAGATATAACGGTGCAAATAAAACGATACGATTTCCGTAATACTCATCCTTTATCTTTCTAGCCAAATCATACATGACCTGTATTTTATCCGGCATTTCACACGCCAAAAGAACTGATGCCTCACGGTGCGTCAGTCCTTTTTGTAATTTCGCTTTTTCTAATATCTCATCTATTAACTTTTCATTATTCTTATTTTCATCAGCGTATTTTAAGGTCGCCTGGATTTCTTCATCAGAGATAAACTCTTCAGCTTTCAAAGATTTAGGGTTGTACATTTTATAAACCATCTCCTGAACTTCATGTATTCAAAATCATACTAATGATACTATTCTATATTGTTCAAGGCTAGACCTATAATCTAATTTTCCAACAAAAAAGGAGCACGAATGCTCCTTTTTACCCCTGTCTAAAGTACAAATTACTGCACTTCTTCGAGTCTGACATTTGAGATGTAAACGGTACTCGTTCCCCTCTTACCCAAGTTGAACTCAAGTCTTCCGTTATTATCATCTTTTTCTGTCATCTCATATTCAAACTCAAATGATTGTTTTTCAGTTGTAACATCAAACTCTGTATCAGCAAGATATCTTACCCATCCAGCTGTTGGAGCAGATACGCACACAACTGCTTTTCTATTTTCATCGGCACGCATGTCGAATGAAACCTTATATTTATGACCCTTAATCTGAGGGATATCAGCCTGGAACATCTGAATTGCATAATCCTCTGTTCCCTCACTTACAGTAGAAATAACAACTTCTCCATCAACTACTTCAGCGCTTCCATCACCGCCTTTATCCTTATAGAAGGTCCAGTCGGCCACTTTATCAAGTTCAGTAGCAAAATCACCATTGTTGATGTAGTTACCATCCTCATTAGGCTGTCTATATTCTTTAACTGGTTTTGTTACATTAGTATCGTATTCGTCTTTCTGATAAACTCTTACATAATCAATAGCAAACTCAGCTTTTTCAAAATCTGTATTTTCATCAGGATCTCCTGGCCAGTTTCCACCTACAGCAAGATTCATCTGAACGAAGAAAGGCTGATCGAAAGGTGCTGGATAAGGCTTGTCATCTTCACCCTGAACGGCAGTGAACCAGTCATTAACTGTAAGAACCTCGATATCATCTACATAAAATCTCATTTCACCAGGTTCCCACTCAACCGAGTAGTCATGGAAATCAGATGCAAATGTACCATCCTTCAGCACATTACTAATAACGTAGGTACCCTGCTGCTCTGCATGTGGCTCGCCATAGTGAATAGTTGAATAAGTCTTAGCCACATTATCTCCAAGCACTTCCATAATATCGATTTCACCACATTTTGGCCACTGACCATAATGTTCTTCATCCTGTGGCATCATCCATATAGCTGGCCATAAACCTTTACCCTCTGGAACCTTTGCTCTTGCAACTACTTTTCCATATGTAAAATCAGCTTTATTCTGGGAATTAACCTTGCCTGATGTATATGTTCCATCTCCCGAGTCAAGAGCTTTAAGAATGAGATTTCCATCTTTTACAAAAACATTATCTTCACTGTCTACATAAGCCTGAAGTTCGTTATTTGTCCAACCAACTTCTCTTACTTCTCTTGTCCAGATATCCTCATTAAGCGTATCACCTTCAAACTCATCGTGCCAAAGAAGGTTATACCCTTCAAGCTGAATCGCTGAAGTATCTTCCTCTACCACCTTGGTTTCCTCAGCCACTTTACTTTCACAACCAGCTAAAAGAAAACTTATTCCGACAATACCTGCAACTGTCATAGCTATCTGTTTATTCATGTTTCTTCCCATCCTTAAATGTACGTTTTAGAAGCATCCTCATAGTACATTCAATGAACATTTAAATATGTCAATTTTATGACGATAATATCAAAATTATGCTATAATCCTAAAAATGATATTTTTTATGGAGAAAAATCTATGGATTTAAATAAAGAATGGAATAAAAACGAATTCTTAAAGCAGGAAATTATGCTTTCGCATAGAGAAATAGAGATAGAACAGCCTTTTTTTGAAGCAATTGCTGAAGGCGATATTAAGTATGTGGAAGAAAACTGCAAGATGGGGGATTTCACAAACCCTGACGGAATGGGGCATTTATCCGACAATCCAATCCAGAATCTAAGATATCATTTTGTTGTAACTACTGCTCTTATCACAAGGCACTGCATAAATGCCGGCATGGAGCAGGAAAAAGCTTATGCGCTGAGCGATTTTTATATCCAGAGCATGGATAAACTTCACACCGTTGAGGAAATTGCAAATCTTCATGACAAGCTTTGTATTGACATGTGCACACGAATGAAAACCATTCGCAAAAATATGATACTTTCAAAGCCTATCGTTCTGTGCCTCGATTACATCTATAACCATCTTCATTCAAGAATTACAATTCCAGAGTTGGCAGATTATCTCGGTCTATCTGACAGCTACCTATCCAGACTTTTTTCAAAGGAAATGGGGATGACGATTAGCGAATACATCTTAAAAATCAAAATAGATAAAGCTTCCAATCTATTAAAGTTTTCAGATATAAGCATAGTTGATATAGCAAACTATCTGGCCTTTTCATCTGAAAGCCATTTTATTATGGTATTCAAAAAATATATGAACACCACTCCACATAAATACAGAATGCAGCACTTTAGAAGTACCTGGATGGAAAAAGAATAAATTCTTTATTACCATAAAACTGTGAACTATATTATTTCTGGGTAATCAAAAAACTCCTCAAACAGGATTACACCTATTTGAGGAGTTTTAAATCAATTTTAGATATATCGGTTATTATTTAGTCTTTTTTGCTGCTTCTTCACGAGCCTCAATTTTCTTCTGATGTTTTTCATACAGTTCATAGCCTGTAACACCTAACACAGCTACAACAAGTAACCACCACCATGACATACGGCTTGCCTGCTCAAAGTCAACAAGAGGAGTCGCCTCATCCTGGAGAGTGATTTCATTTAATGTCTCGTCTTCCTCAGCGAAATCTGCAAGTGGAGTTGCTGCCTCACCAAGGTCAAATACTTCACCTGCACCCTGTGCTGCTGCATTACCACCATCCTGTGCAATCTGAGCAGGCTGTCCACCTGCTACCACCTGCATAGGTGCTGCAGCTACCGCTACGCCTGGAGCATATACAAAGTCAAGTGCTGGGGTTGCTTCTTGCACAACAGGCACTCTGTTATTGTCGTTTCTTCTTACAGGTGCTGGGGTGAGTCTAGCAATAGTTGCCGCAAGATCTGCTTTTGCTACTGCCTCTTTATTTTTGATATCGACAAGTTTTTCCTTAGCAGCTTCAAGATTTGCTTCTGCTGCGTAAAGTCTTGTCTGATATGAGATAAGAAGGCTTGCATATCCACCTTCATCAAAGGCAAAATCCTCTACATCAAGAGCTGCCATCTGAGCCTTGATATTTTCAACAGCTTTTTCTGCTGCTTCAACTCGTTTAATCTGCTCATTTGCTGCATTCAATAAATCAACATTTTTAATCTTATTAACTAAAACAACGTCATTATCTGAAAGGTATGAATCCCCCTTATTAACAAATGTTCCTGACGCAAAAGTTTCCTCTGTTGTTTTGTATGTAGGAGTTTCAACCTTACCATATGTTTTAACGTCAGTTTCTACCCATCCATCTACTTTAATTGTATTATTTGTTGCATAAAGTTTATGAGTTCTCCATGAACATGTTGATAACCCCCATACTTGAACTTCATATACTGTATCAGATACCTTTTTAAAGTTCCTATAGGTCACAGGAAAAATACTATCTGTTTTATCAATAGACTTAAGATTTCCATCTTGATCAAGTATTACTACTAAATTATCTCCCGAAAACTCATTATGGAAATCAACTTTCTTTTTCTCGCTGGTAGTAACCGTGTATCCTGTTTTCTCATCACCTTCAACCGTGTACTTTACGTTCGCATTTCCATTTAGAGGTTTTCCGTCTACTTTATATTGAATCTGTCCGTTTCCATGTCCATTTCCATTTTTAACCACAACCTCAAACGAAGATTCCCCGTTCTTGTATTCTGTGGTATATCCAGTTATTTCACTAGTTACCACTTTAATATTTCCATCTTCTTCCACTACAATACTCTGGTTTTCTGCAAGATTCTCACCGTTAATCTTGTAAACCAACTTATCATCTTCAGACGAAACTGTAAGTTTATTTCCCTCCTCAGATTCATATGCAGGTATCTTCTTTAATACTGTAATAGATGCAGGTGTTTTGTTTGTACTAACAATGTCATTACCGTCACTATCATATGCAACATAGTCAAAGTAGTCGGTAACTTCCTTGTCGCTTCCCTTCAACTTATAGGTTACAACAACGTTGTTATCGTCTGATTTATCCGATACCCATGTAGAAAAGGAAATACTATTCACATCTACATCATCTCTTATGATATATGAGTACTTTATCATGAGATTAGCAAGTTTATCTGCCTCTCGCCAATAATTGCCTGTTTCCTCTTTATTCGCAATCTTATCAACCTTAGTTTTTTGAATTTCAATATCTTTAAGAATATCTATTTCAGCCTCTACGACAATTGCCTTATCTCTAATTGCTTCAGCATCTAATTTTGCAGAGGCAAGATTTGCTAAAGCTTCATCAATATTTCCTAAGCCCTCTTCCTTTGCATCTTCATATGCTTTTTTGGCAATCTTAATCTCATCAAGAGCCTTATCATAATCACTCATAAGTTCTGCATGCTTCTTTTTTGCTTCTTCACATGCTTCCTCTGCATTGCTCACTTCAACAATTATGTTCTCATATGCAGTATTGGCCTCAGCAATAGAGGTAGCATTCTTTATTTCAACATCATAAGTGTCAACGTTTTTGCTAGCCTCTTCTACTGTAGCATGTGCTTCTGCTGCATTTTCTGTTATAGACTTTACAACATTGTCTGCTTCTTCTTTACCTTCAATGAGTTTATCCTCTGCCTTATCGACAGCTTCTACATTCTTAAATGCCTTATCCATATCAGCATCTGCTGCTGCTACATTTTCCTTAAGTTCAGTTGCTTCAGTTTCTGCCACTTTAGCCTCTTCTGCAGCTTCTTCAACTACGCCAGCCTGAGTTACTGCATCATCAACAGTTTTATCATTACCTACAGCTGACTTGACATCTTCAACACTAACCTTGGCCTCCGACTCAACACCATTGTTCCCTGCATCCCCTGAATCCGGTTCTGCCGCAAACGCAGTCATTGGCTGTGCAGTTGCAAGCACTGCTGAAATACCGATTGCCATTGCACGAATTACTTTGTCGTTTGCCATTTTCTTCTTCATTTTTTCCTCCATTCTATAGATAAATAATTAGTGACCTAAATTTGTGAATAAATATTCCAAAACCTCTGAGGTGAATTTTCTTGCCCGAATTCCAATCTCAAAAGTACCATCCTCTTTCTTTACCTGTCGTGTAACATCCGCATACATAATCAGTGTATCTGCTACAGTAATGATGTCTTTACCTTCAAGATTCGGTGTATCCTCTGGTGCCTTAATCCCCATGCCTAGTGGGCTTACGTTAACAGTATCCACATAATACTTTTCACCAGTATCACATACCACTATCAAACTCTTTGTCGGGTACTCAACTCTGTTAATTTGGCGTCTTTCTTCCATTGTCTTTCCTCTATATACAAAACACAAATTTCTATTTGAGGAACCATTTTGCGCATTTTTTCTTCATAATGCGACTGTTCTAAAGTATACTATTCCGAATTGTTTGCCTTTGTATTGGAACCGTTTTCGGTATTGTTGTCGGTAACGGTTCCGAAACTTGAGATAATAATACTTCCGGAATCGTTTCCGGTCAACTACTTTTTTCTCTCAATTGTGCTTTTTGTTAATTTGACACAATTTACTCTCTGGTAAAACGTACAGATTGAACAATAAAAACGCTTGGGAAACCCTCAAAAAGTTTGATTACCCATCTAAAAAAGTAAATGCGAACGACATCGTCGTTCGCATTTACTTTAGTGGACTAGGCGGGAGTCGGACCCGCGTCCGAACCATCGTCCCTCGCTCTTCTACAAGTTTAGTTCGTTGATTAATTTCCCGTATCTAAAGGTTCAAAGAACAAAACCTTCAGGCGGTAGCTTCATGATACGCCCACATAGTCAAAGCTTTCTATGTGTCGTTTCCTGTTAGTTCGATGCCCTTACCCGAGTAAACAGGTATACCCAGAAGGACAGCTGCAACTAGGCAGCGAGTGCGTAATCGTTGTTAGCGTTTACATTTAAGTTTGATAGTAGGATATCAGCCACTTGCTTCTTCGACTTCAGCTGGCCCGTCGAAACCAGTACTAGCCCTTATTCAATTAATATATATTAGCACAAGGATTATCTATTTGCATCCTTGAACGCTCTTTCTATATCGCGTTTTGCATCGCGTTTAGCCATATCATCACGCTTATCGTAAAGTTTTTTACCTCTTGCTAAAGCTACCTTCACCTTTGCTTTTCCATCTCTAAAGTACACTTCAAGCGGAACAAGAGCGTACCCTTTTTCAGAAATTTTTCCCTGAAGCTTCACTATCTCATACTTATGCATAAGAAGCTTTTTAGGGCGAAGTGGGTCTCTATTAAAGATATTTCCTTTTTCGTATGGCGATATATGCATCTGGTAGCACCAGATTTCATTATCCGAATCAATTCTAAGGAAGCTCTCCTTAATTGAACAATGTCCCATACGAAGCGACTTTACCTCAGTACCAAAGAGCTGAATTCCAGCTTCATAGGTCTCTTCAATAAAGTATTCATGATATGCTTTTTTATTGTTTGCTATGAGCTTTGTGTGCTCTTTGTTTACTGCCATCTTCTGTCACCAAAATAAAATCTATTGTTTTAGCAAGTTTATCGGTACGAACAACTTTAACCTTTACTTCATCCCCAAGTCTGTAAACCTTCTTGGTTCTTTCTCCAGTCACAGTCATCTTCTGCTCGTTATATATGTAGTAATCATCTCTCATTGTCTGAGCGGCAACAAGACCTTCAACCGTATTCGGAAGTGCAACATATATTCCCCAGCTTGTAACACCACTTATATTTCCAACAAACTCTTCTCCCAGTTTATCTTCCATATATTCAACTTTTTTAAGTTTTTCACATTCCCTTTCAGCATCGTCGGATCTACGCTCCGTAGTTGAAGTTCGTTCTGCAACTCCAGGAAGAATGTTTGCAAAATGAGTTTCATACTTTTTGGACATTGTACCATGAAGAACTTCTTTAATGATACGATGGATTTGTAAATCCGGATATCTTCTTATTGGAGAAGTAAAGTGAGTATAATACTTATCCGCAAGTCCAAAGTGTCCTAAACATTCTGGAGAATACTTTGCCCTTTGCATACTGCGAAGCACAGCAGTCTGAACAAAATTCTCATCAGGCGTACCTTCAGCCTTGTTTAAAATCCTTTGAATATCAATCGGCTTAATATCTTCTGTCTTTGGAAATTTAATTCCAAATCCTTTAAGCATACCTGCCAAAGTCTCCATTTTTGCTTCATCTGGTTTTTCATGAACTCTGTAAAGAAAAGGTATTCCTCTCTCACAAAATTCCTGTGCCACTGTTTCATTTGCAGCAAGCATAAAATCTTCGATAAGCATATGAGACTTATGTCTTTCATAAACCGCAACATTAGTTGGCTTTCCATCTGAATCTAAACTTATTTTACACTCTGGAAAATCAAATTCAATAAACCCACGGTTTAGTCTTTTATTTCTTAATAAATCTGATAATTCCGATGCGTAAAGAATCATATCCTTCACATCATCATATCTTTTAGCTGTATCACCTTCCGGATTATCTATAATATCCTGAACCTCATCATAGGTCATCTTGTGGTTTGACTTAATGACGCCTTCTGTTATTTCATGCGAAATCCTATTTCCCTCATTATCAAACTTCATTACACACGAAAGAGTCAATCTGTCAACACCTTCATTTAATGAACAAATACCATTTGATAAACTGTGAGGCAGCATAGGAATAACTGTATCAACAAGATACGAACTATTACCACGGTTTAATGCCTCTTCATCTAAAGGCGAACCTTCTATAACATAATGCGAAACATCTGCAATATGAACAATAAGCTTATACCCCTTTTTTGTTCTTTCCAAAGTAATTGCATCATCTATATCTTTTGTATCTGCACCATCAATGGTTACTGTCAGTTTCTTCCTATAATCCTTACGATCTTTTCTATCTTTTGTCTTTACTTTATCAGGCAGGGAAGCTGCCTGATCCATAGCCTCTTTAGGAAACTGCTCGTAAATACCAAAACTTCTGGCAATACATATAATATCAACACCCGGATCATCAATGTGTCCAAGAATCTCAACAATCTCACCCTCAGGGCTTTTTCTGTCATGACCATAATCAATTATCTTTACGACAACCTTTGAGCCATCAACAGCTTTCATGCTGTTTTCATACTTAACAAAAATATCACCTGGGATTTTTGCATCATCCACGACAACAAAACCAAAACTCTTGCTCTTTTCAAAAGTACCTACAAAAGTCTCTCTTCCGTGTGCCAAAACACGAAGGATATCACCTTCAGCCCTATGTGTTTTATCTGCGGGACGTCTTATTGCCACTTCAACTGTATCACCGTCTATAGCTCCATTCACATATTTCTCATTAATGTGAATATCATCCTCAAGGCCTTCAACTGTTACAAAACCAAAGCCCTTGGTATTGGCCCTATATACACCAATACATTTTATTTCTTTTTTAGGGCGCCCCAAAGAAACACCCGATTTAGATTTTCCAATCCTTACCTTTGGCGCCTTCTTCTTTGTATATTTAGTTTTCGCACTTCTTTTTTTTGCCATAATAAAAGGGCGCTTAAAAGCGCCCTGCCAATGAATAGTTTAAACTAATTCATGAATCCCATGTTAAGAACAGCTGAAATCACAATGAAAAGAATAACAAGTATTCTGGTGATTTTAAGAAGTCTGCCTTCCATAGAACGACCTTTGTTCTTTCCCCAGTAGCTTTCTGCTGCTCCAGCGATTGAACCAAGACCTGCTGACTTACCTTCCTGCATAAGAATGATAACTGTCAGAGCGATACATATTAAAATGAATAGGATTGTAAGAATAATCTTTACAACTTCCATTTCAAACCTCCAAAAGGGAATCTAACTAGCGAACAACTTCCTTAACCTTAGCTGCCTTACCAACACGTGAACGAAGGTAGTTAAGCTTAGCACGTCTAACCTTACCTTTACGAACTACTTCGATCTTGTCGATTGAAGGGCTATGAAGTGGCCAAGTTCTTTCAACACCAACACCGTTTGAAATCTTACGTACGGTGAAAGTCTCACGAGAAGAACCACCCTGTCTCTTTAATACGGTACCTTCGAAAACCTGAATTCTCTCACGGTTACCCTCTTTAATCTTAGCGTAAACCTTAATGGTATCACCTACGCCAAACTCAGTTACATCAGCTTTAAGCTGTGACTGCTCGATTTCCTTAATTACTTCACTTGCGTTCATTTTTATTTCCTCCTGTTTGATTTTTGATGTTCATAAATCGTATTGACCAGAGGACCATCACAAATTGCAACTCACATACTTTATCACAACTTTTTCCAGTATGCAAGTCCTTTTTATATATCTAACAATCCATCGAGAAGATGTATTGTCATTTTAGAATTTTCAACATCAACTTCTTTTATTACATCTTTGATTGCCGGAATTAAAATCTCTTTATCTTTGGTTTTAACAACATAGACATCATTTGCACCTGTAAAAAGAACATCTTCTATTTCCCCAAGAAGCTCGCCTTCATCGGTAAATACCTCCATCCCCATTAAATCAGATGCAAAATATTCATCTTTTGAAAGCTTTACCCTGTCTTCTTCGGTAACAAAAAGACCACAGCCTTTATATTTTTCGATATCATTTATATTGTCAATCCCAGCGAACTTGATAATAACAAGATTTTTCTGAGGTCGCGCAGATATTATATCTAGTTTTAATTCTTCATGTGGGGCTTTCAGGATAACTCCCTTTGCTCCTTTAAACCTTTTGATATCATCTGTCATAGGGAAAACCTTTACTTCCCCTTTAACGCCATGTGTGGCTGTTATTGCTCCTATCTGGTATAACTCCATTAATTCTCCTTTGCTATCGCATCTACATATTCCTGATCATAAGGTTTATTTCCATATCGATCAAACAATCCATATGCCCCATAACCATAGCCGTTTCCATTATCCCACCATACACATGGGATACCCGCCTCATCCGTTTTTGTTAAAACATAATTTAAGTATTGCAATCTTCCACTTTTACCAACACTCTCATACGTTCCACATTCAGTAATAACTATAGGAATATGATTCTTTTCCATATACATCTTAAGATTTCTAATGGTCGCATCGAATTGCCATTTTAATTCATCGTCAAATTCACGATAGTTTCCACTGGAGGTAAACTCGTAAGGGTCATATGAATGTATCGATATTGCAATATTAGAATCCTCTGGCAAAATTAGTCTATCAAGCGCCGGGCCGCCAGATCGATTACAGTAGCAGGTAACAAGCAAAAGCCTTGTGCTATTATTTCCACCACTACTTCTTACAACATTAACAAAGTCAGCCATGAGCTTATTTACATTATCTGCCCCCTCAGCTGTTCCTTCTGTCCATTCATCTGCAGAACCATAAAATCTAGGCTCATTAATTCCTTCGAATATAAGTCTATCATCATAATCCTTAAATTCTTCAGCCACCTGGCCCCAAATACACTCCAAATACTCTTTTGCAAAATTATAATTACCATAAGAAGGAGCAAACATTCTGTCATGATGAATATCTATAATTACATTTGCACCAGAATTATAGGCGTAATCTACCACCTCTTTAACTCTGTTCATAAAATCATCATCAATCTTATTATCATGAACATGCGGGCTCCATGTTACTGGAATCCTTATAGTGTTAAATCCAGATTTAATAATAGTCCTTACATATTCTTCGGTAATTTGTGGATTGCCCCAGTAAGTTTCAGTAACAACAGCCTGGTCATTCCACTCATCAAAGCAGTCAAGGGAATTACCAATGTTAATTCCTCTACCAAGTCTATCAAGTAAAGAGACTGCCTCCGCACTCTCGATAATTTCATCTGCTTTTTCTACTTCAATATCTTCCTCATCCTGTTCAAAAGATTCTTCTACAAGCTGACTTTCGTTTGTAGTCACCTTTTCGGGTTCTTTGCTCTCCGAATCTTCAGCTATCCTGTCATTTCCACATCCAGTAATAAGTAGACAAATTAAAGCACAATTTAATATTAAGTTTAATATTCTTCTTTTTCTTTTCATAAAACAAATCGGGGAATGCCTTAGCATCCCCCTTTTTTATTGTAAGATTACTGAACATCTACAATATCAACAACAACCTTGATTTTATCTCTAGCTGCTGCAGCGTTCACTACGGAACGAATTGATTTTGCGATTCTGCCCTGCTTGCCGATAACCTTGCCCATATCTGAAGGTGCAACACGAAGTTCTACAACTACGGTATCTTCCTTCTTGGTCTCGGTAACAACAACCTGATCAGGCGAATCTACCAATGCCTTAGCAATGATTTCTACCAAATCTTTCATTATTGTACCTCGTATGGTTTAGGCAAAAATTACTTGGTTACGCCAGCCTGCTTTAAAAGACGAGCTACAGTATTAGTTGGCTGTGCACCGTTAGCAATCCACTTCTTAACTTCTTCTTCATTTACAGAGAATGCTGCTGGCTCCTTTGAAGGATCATAAGTACCAATTTCAGCGATGAAACGGCCATCACGAGGGCTTCTCTCATCTGCTACTACTACACGATAGAAAGGTGCCTTCTTCTGTCCCATTCTTCTAAGTCTAATCTTTACCATTGTTGTGCCTCCTTGAATATTATATATAAATTTAATAATCTATGCTAAAAAGGAAATCTCATACCTCTTTTGCCATGTTTACCCATGCCGCCAAACTGCTTCATCATTTTCTTCATCTGCTCCTGCTGTTTGTAAAGTCTGTTTACTTCAGCAACATCAACGCCAGCTCCCATAGCTATTCTCTTTTTTCTGCTTGGATTAACAAGCTTAGGATTAGCTCTTTCTTCTGGAGTCATCGAGTAGATAATAGATGCAACCTTTTTCATTTGAGCTGCAGCATCGTCTTCATCAATGTCTGGCATTTTGCCACCCTTTGGCATCATACCACCCATCATTCCTGGCATCATCTTCATAATCGAACCAATGCCACCTAATTTATTCATTTGAGAAACGGATGTAAGATAATCATTAAAATCAAAATCCGCTTTTTTCATTTTCTTGGCAAGGTTTCTTGACTCTTCTTCATCTATGCTCTCCTGAGCTTTTTCGATGAGAGTGAGAACATCACCCATTCCAAGTATTCTTGAAGCCATACGGTCCGGATGGAAAATTTCAAGATCTGATAACTTTTCACCCATACCAACATAAAGAATTGGCTTTTCGGTTACCGCTCTGATTGATAACGCTGCACCACCTCTTGCATCGCCATCAAGCTTTGTAAGGATGACCCCGTCAATACCTATCTGTTCAGCAAAGGTCTTTGAAACATTAACAGCTTCCTGACCTGTCATAGCATCGACAACCAATATGCTCTGATGAACATCTACTTCGGATTTAATCTCCTTAAGCTCATCCATCATGGCTTCATCTATCTGCAAACGACCAGCGGTATCAATCAAGACTACCTTATGGCCATTAGCTTTCGCAAATTCAACAGCTTTCTTTGCTATAACAGCTGGCTTTTCTTTGTTTCCAAGAGAAAAACAAGGCACTTCCTGCTTTTTAGCATTAATTTCGAGCTGTTCAATAGCTGCAGGTCTATAGACGTCGCAGGCTACTAAAAGAGGATTACGTCCCATCGATTTAATCTTGCCTGCAAGCTTTGCAGCTGTGGTAGTTTTACCAGCACCCTGAAGACCGAGCATCATTATAACAGTGATGTCCGATGCACCTTTAAATGAAAGTTCTGTAGTCTCAGAACCCATAAGGGCAATCATTTCTTCATTTACTATCTTAATTACAGTCTGTGCTGGATTAAGACCATTTAAAACATCTGTGCCAACTGCACGTGCTTCAATGGATTTAATAAAGTCCTTTACAACCTTGAAGTTAACATCTGCCTCTAAAAGAGCAAGTTTAACTTCTTTAAGAGCTGACTTTACGTCATCTTCTGAAAGGCGTCCTTTTCCTCGAAGGCCTTTAAAAACATTTTGAAGTTTGTCTGATAAGCTCTCAAATGCCATTAAAAATCCTCCAGGATGCGAGCTGCCAACGAATTAATCTTTGATAACTCTTCTTTTGTTATGGATTCTTTCGTCGTAAGCTTTTCGATATCTTCAATATCTTTCTTTGCCGAAAGAAATTTCTTTAAAAGACCTAGCTTTTCTTCGTAGCCTTCCAAAGATGCTATCGAGCGCTTAATCATATCATGCGCTGCCTGACGGGTAATATCCTTGTCCTGTGCAATCTCAGATACCGACATATCCGAAAAAAGATAATCTTCAAGCACGCTTCTACGGCTCTCTTTTAATAGTTCGCCGTAAAAATCATATAAGTATGCCTGATATACCTTTTCTTCCATAACCTTGTGTAGTATATACTCATATTCAAAAAGTGTCAAGACTTTTTTCTTGACACTTTATTTTGAATATAAATCTGTAAAATAATCCACCAGATCACTATGACCAAACAAACTTGTGTAGTTATAGTGAACTTCTCCTTTTACATTTGGATATTCTTTATTAAGTTCAATCTGGTCTTTCAAATTCTGAAGTCCGGCTCCGCCTTTCCAGTATTTATCATCCCCCACCTTATAATCAGCTAAACCTACATAAAGTATGGTAGGAGAACCTTCCATCTGCTCGCTCCACCATTTTACCAGCGTAGCATAATTTGCTTTATCGTGACCTATATGCCAATAAATCTGAGGGATAATATAGTCAATCCAGCCCTCTTTACCCCATTTTCTTGTATCAGCATAAAGTCTGACATAAGCCTCTGAACCGGAAGTATTGCTACCCTCGCTATTTGTGGATTTATTTGCCCAAATGCCAGATGGACTGATTCCAAAAACCACTGTATTATCAGCAGCTTTTACTGCATCCATACATTCTCGTATAAGCTTATCTACGCTATCTCTTCTAAACGGACCTTTCTTGTCAAATCCAGCTCCATATTTTTCAAAGGTCTCACCATCGTTAAAGTTTTCCTTTGATTCTTGCGGATAAAAATAGTCATCAAAATGAATGCCATCAACATCATAATTCTTGATTATCTCAACTATTCCGGAAACAACAAGTTCTCTTACTTCCGGAATACCTGGATCAAAATATAGATTTCCTTCATGCTTAACAACCCACTCAGGATGAAGTCTGGCAGGATTTGTATCGTCAAGCTCTTCTAAAGACTCTTTTTCCTTTGTTATTCTATATGGATTTATCCAGGCATGGAGGGCAATATTATTTTCATGACACTTGTAAATCCAATATTCAAGGCAGTCAAAATCACCATCAGGATTTTTTCCCTGCGCTCCAGTTAAATATTTGCTTGTAGGAAAAATGTCAGACTTATAAAAAGCATCACTACAAGGTCTTACCTGCAAAAAGATATTGTTTATGCCCATCTTTGCACAGTTATTTATTATCTCATCAGCCTGAGACTTTAATGCTTCTGCATTTCCTGTTCTTGTTTTTGGATAATCAATATTTAAAACAGATGCAACCCACACTCCATGCATAGGTTCATCAGGGTTAAAGTATACCTTGTCATCCTTAGGGGGCTCTGTCGCAGCATCTTCCTTTGTCTCTTCTACCGCTGCATCTTCCGAGTCTGCCACTTCATCATCTTCTATTATGAGATTATAGTCATAACACTCCATTACAGGAGTAATAAGTTTAACTATATCAACCCTGCCAAAATCCACTATTTCTTCTTCGGATTTAGCGCATCCACACAACACAAAAAGGCAGAAACAAAGTAGTCCTGCCTTTAACACCTTTTTTAATTCAAAAAATATGCCGTTCAATTTAATAATTAAAGAATGGTTCTAACCTGCTTAGGTTTATAACCTTTTTCATCAAGAGTTTTAAGAATCTGCTCCTTGTGATCTGTACCAAATGCTTCAAGAGTAATTCTAAGCTCAACTGCTGCATTTCTGTTTGTTGAAACAAACTGGTTATGCTCAAGCTTAATAACATTACCCTGCACATCTGCAATAGTCTGTGAAACCCTGGCAAGCTCACCCGGCTTATCTGGGAGAAGAACAGATACTGTAAATATTCTGTCTCTAAAAATAAGTCCCTGCTGTACAACCGAACTCATGGTAATAACATCCATATTACCACCAGAAAGAATAGAAACAACTTTCTTACCTTTAATATCTAAATGATTAAGTGCAGCAACAGTAAGAAGACCCGAGTTTTCTACTATCATCTTGTGATTTTCAACCATATCAAGGAACGCTGCTATAAGCTCATCATCATCTACAGTGATAATTTCATCTACGTTCTTCTGAACATATGGAAAAATCTTATCTCCTGGTTTTTTAACAGCTGTACCATCAGCAATTGTTGAAGCCGAAGGAAGCTCAACTACTTCTCCCTTCTCAATAGACGCTTTCATGCAAGCTGCACCAGCTGGCTCAACACCAATAACTTTAATCTTAGGATTCAAAAGCTTAGCAAGAGTTGATACTCCAGCGCAAAGACCACCACCGCCAATCGGCACTAAAATATATTCTACAAGTGGAAGTTCTTTTATGATTTCCATTGCAATAGTACCCTGACCAGTTGCAACAGCTAAATCATTAAAAGGATGCACCATGGTAAGACCCTTTTCCTTTGCAAGCTTTTCTGCATAAGCTGCGGCCTCATCATATATATCTCCGTAAAGAACAACCTCTGCGCCATACCCTTTGGTTCTATTCACCTTAATAAGAGGGGTAGTTGTTGGCATAACGATTGTTGCCTTAACCCCATACTTTGAAGCTGCATAAGCTACACCCTGTGCATGATTTCCTGCTGATGCAGTTACGAGACCCCTTTCTCTTTCTTCATCAGTCATTGTGCTGATTTTAAAATACGAACCTCTAACCTTATAAGCTCCAGTATTTTGCATATTTTCAGGCTTAAGGTAAACCTGATTTCCACATTTGTCCGAAAAATAGGAACTATATAAAAGTTTGGTCTCTGATGTTACTTTGCTTACAGCCTCACAGGCTTCCTCAAATTTATCAAGTGTCAACATTTTATTCTTCTCCAAATAAAGCATCTACAAAATGATCTGGATTAAACTTCTCAAGATCTTCAAGCGCTTCCCCTACACCAATATACTTTACAGGTATTCCAAGTTCTGATGCAATTGCAACGGCAATACCACCTCTTGCGGTTCCATCAAGTTTGGTAATAATAATTCCTGTCACTTCACATATTTCAGAAAATTCTTTTGCCTGAGATATTGCATTCTGTCCTGTTGTTCCATCGACAACAAGTAAAGTTTCCCGGTACATACCTGGAAGCTCTTTATCTAAAATATTAGAAATTTTTCCAAGCTCAGACATAAGGTTCTTTTTATTCTGAAGACGACCAGCTGTATCGCAAAGCATTATCTGATGTCCTCTTGCCTTCATAGCCTTAGCCGCATCAAAGACAACAGCTCCTGGGTCAGAACCTTCATTTCCAGTCACTATATCGCAGTCAGCTCTTTTTGCCCACTCAACAAGCTGAGATGCAGCCGCTGCTCTAAATGTATCTGCCGCAGCAAAAATTACTTTTTTCCCATCATTCTTAAGACGGGCACCAATCTTTCCAACTGTAGTTGTTTTGCCTACGCCGTTAACTCCAACAAAAAGAACAACTGAATCCTCGTTCTCAAATCGATATGCAGTCTCGCCAAGTTTCATCTGGGCTTTCATGGTATCCATAAGAAGCTTTCTTGTAGCGGACCGCTCATGAATTCGCTCATCTAAAACTCTCTGCTTGATTTCTTCTATAATCTTTTCTGTGGTAACAACACCAATATCTGCCATGATGAGGGTTTCTTCAAGTTCCTCATAAAAGTCGTCATCAATATCACCACTGACAAAAAGATTTTCAAGATTATAAAGAAGATTCTGTCTGGTCTTTTCCATACCAGAATAGAGCCTGTGCCAAAATGCAGACTCCTCCTTCGCTTTCTTAGCCGCAAGCTCTTCTTCTATCTTTTTAGTTTCGTCATCCTGAAGCGAATCAACGCTCCAAGTCTCCGCGAGTTCTAATAAACCTGCCATTAATCGTCTAATTTATCCTCTATAAGATTTACAGAGACAAGTGTAGAAACACCCTTCTCCTGCATTGTAATACCATAAAGTCTGTCAGCAGCATTCATGGTACCTCGTCTATGAGTAATTACAATAAACTGAGTATTTTCTGTAAGTTTTCCTAAATACTTAGCAAATCTGTCTACATTTGAATCATCAAGCGCTGCCTCAATCTCGTCAAGAAGACAGAATGGCGATGGCTTAAGATTCTGAATTGCAAATAGTAAAGCTATAGCAGTAAGCGACTTCTCTCCACCAGATAACATCATCATATTCTGAAGTTTCTTTCCAGGTGGCTGAGCAATAATTTTTACGCCGCACTCCAATATATCCTTATCCTCATCTTCAACAAGTTCAAGGCTACCTTTACCACCACCGAAGAGCTGTCTAAATACACTGTTAAACTCAGTCTGGATTTTGGCAAATGCCTCCTCAAACTGTTTTCTCATTCCCTCATCAAGTTCAAGAATAATTCCCTTTAAGTCTTCTTCTGACTTAACCAAATCATCATGCTGAGCCTTAAGGAAGGTATAACGTGTATTAACTTCTCTAAAGTCCTCTATAGCGTTAACGTTTACATCGCCAAGACGCTTAACTTCATCTTTAAGTTCTCTAATTTCCTTCTTCATTTCAGGAAGGTCATTAAGTTCAGGATCCTTCATTTCTTCGGCTATGTGAGCTGTAATTTCATACTCAGTCCACATATAGCTATTCTGATATGACTTATTCTCTTCTAGCTTTTCTCTTTGTGAATTAAGTCTAAAGATTTCCTTATCCAAAAGAGCTATCTTATCTGTTATCTCACCCTGTCTTGTAAAGAAGGTACTGTACTGTTCCTGAGAACTTTCTTTTTCTGCAATGGTGTCCTTTAATGCCTGCTCTAACTTGGCAAAATTCTCATCGCCTGCAGAAATACCTGCCTTGATATCCTCAATCTCCTGAAGCTTTTTAGCCTTTTCGTCAGCAGCACTGTTTCTTGAGTTTTCGAGCTCTTTGGCCTCATTATCAAGACGCTCTATTTCCTTATTTACACGCTCTAAGTTTTCTGAAGCAAATTCAACTCTCTGGCGAACAGTTGCTTCCTCCATCTGAATTTCAGATACCGTCCTTTGAGCAGTTCCCTCTAAATAGGTCTGCTGGTCCAAAATATTGGCAAGTTTCTCTGACTCTGTTTTAAGCTCATTTTCTCTAGCTTCAGAGTCTTCAAGTTCTTTAAGTGCAGACTTCTTCTGTGCATCGATATCCGCAATCTGCTTTTCAATTTCAGCAGATTCCTGGTTAAGTCCTTCATATGCCAAAGAACTGTTATCCATGAGTTCTTTTGCTCTGTCGACATTAATTTTAGCGGTATTTTCAACAAGCTTTTCTGCATTCAGTGCTTCCTGATTTTTATTCTTATCTTCTTCAAGAAGCGATTTAGCAGTCTTTATTTCCTCTGCTCTCTCATTTGCTTTCTTGATAGACTCTTCAAGTCTCTTAAGTTCTTTCTCTAAATCTTCTATCTCACGATTTCTGCCAAGAAGATTTCCTTTATTTTTGAAAGCACCACCAGTAATTGAACCACCTGGTGAAAGGTACTCACCTTCTAAAGTAACGATGTGCAAAGAGAACTTGTTCTTTCTCGCAATCGATGTTGCAATATTAACATTCTCCGCAACAACAACTCGACCAAGCAGGTAGCGAACTACATCCTCATATTTTTCATCACAGTCAACAAGCTCATTTGCAAGTGAAACTACACCCTTTTCTGTAAGAACATCATCCGATGGAGTCTTAACTCGACCTGATACAGAATCAAGTGGAAGGAAGGTTGCACGACCAAGTCTGTTTTCCTTGAGGAAGGAAATCATGTCTTTTGCAGTCTTTTCATCCTCAGTTACAATATTCTGAATATTTCCACCAAGTGCGGTCTCAATCGCAGTTTCATATTTCTTATCAACTTTAATAAGATCAGAAACTACACCACAAACGCCATGTTTCTTTTCACTCATAACGCGTCTGATGGACTCGTTGTATCCATCATAACGCTCAGCAATGTTTCTTAATGACTCAAGTCTTGTCTTCTTTGTAAGGTACTCCTCGTTAAGACCTTCTAAATGCTTGTTATTCTCAACAGTCTTATCATTCCAGACTTTCTCTTCCTTCATAAACTCTACAGCTTTATCTGCAAGAGCTTTAAGTCTTTTCTGACTTTCTTCTAATTCTTTTTCAGCATCCTTAACGCCATTCAAAAGAGCCTCTTCCTGAGTCTTTCTTGAAAGAAGACGCGAGTTAAGTTCCGCTTTTCTGATCTGAATCTGTTCGAGCATTGTGTCAAAGTGCTGCTGCTTCGACTTCATATTTGCACGGTCATTTAAGATTTTAATAATCTCTGTGCTTTGCTGCTCAATACCATCAGTACAGCGTTTAATCTCCGCCTGAATATTCTCATAATTTGCATTAGCTTCAGCAAGTCTTTTCTGAACTTCTGCAATCTGATCATCGATGGAATGTTTCTGAGCATCATACTCAGTCTGCTGCTTTACATATTCCGCTTTAGCTTCCTCTATGGAATCCATGCGGGATTTAAAATGCTCATCAGACATTTCTGCAGTATGAATCTGCTCTGTCAAAAGACGAATCTGGCCTTCCATATCAGTTTTTGCAACAGAACTTTTAGCCTGTTCATCTCTTATTGACTCTATTTTTTCATCCAAAGAAGTTATCTTCTGCTGGATGTTTTCATAATCACTCTTAATCTTTTCATGCTCTTTATTTGCATTTTCAAGATCTTCGGTGGCAACCTTGGCATTTTTATCCACTTCAGCAAGCTCATTATCGATTCTTGCCAAATCTAAAAGGAAACAGTTTACATCAAGCTTTTTTATCTGCTCTCTTTTATCAAGATAAATACGTGCCTTTTCTGCCTGCTTCTCAAGTGGGCCAACCTGCTTTTCAAGCTCGCCCAAAATATCATTTATACGTACAAGGTTCTCCTGCTCATGCTCAAGTTTTTTAGCTGCAGCAGCTTTACGCTTTTTAAACTTAACAATACCAGCAGCTTCATCAAAAAGTTCTCGACGGTCTTCTGGCTTTCCACTTAAAACCTTTTCTACCTGGCCCTGTCCAATGATTGAATAACCTTCTTTACCAACACCAGTATCATAGAAAAGCTCATATACATCACGAAGTCTGCAAGGTGCACCATTTAAAAGATACTCTGTCTCGCCACTTCTATATACTCTACGGGCAACAGTAACTTCCTCATAATCAATTGGAAGTACATGATCTGAATTATCCAGAGTAAGAGCAACGTATGCAAATGAAAGAGGTTTTCTACCCTCTGTACCTGCAAAAATTACATCCTGCATACTTGAACCACGAAGCTGTTTAGCGCTCTGCTCTCCAAGAACCCAACGCACTGCATCTGCTACGTTTGATTTACCAGATCCATTAGGTCCAACTACACCGGTAATACCATTATGAAATTCAAGCTTTGTAGTCTGTGCAAAAGACTTAAAGCCATGCATCTCAATACTTTTTAAATACATACTTTTTCTCTCTTATTCTTTAAGCATTAAAAGGGCTTTATATGCCGCTTCCTGTTCTGCTGCTTTTTTTGTCTGTCCCTGTCCTTTTGCCAAGCTCTTTCCATCTACCAACACTTCAACTTCATAGCTTTTAGCATGATCTGGGCCAAACTCGCCCACAAGAACATATTCCGGAAGTTCTTTTCCAGAAGCCTGTACTTTTTCCTGAAGAAGGGATTTTGAATCTGAAAACATCTGTTTATTCTCAATATCATTAAGAATAAACTGCATAATATAACCTCTTGCTAACTCAATGCCACCATCGAGATATATTGCTCCTATTGTAGCCTCAAGTGCATCACTTAAGATTGATTTTCTGGTACGTCCACCAGTGGCATCCTCACCTTTTCCAAGCAAAAGATATGAGCCAAGCCCCATCTGCATTGCACAATAAGCTAAAGTAGGCTCACAAACTAAAGAGGCTCTAAGCTTAGTAAGCTTTCCTTCTGGAAGGTCTGGGTATTCTTTATACAAGAAATCACTAGATACAACTTCAAGAACTGCATCTCCCAAAAACTCCAGCCTTTCATTATCCGATAAAGCCTTCATTTTTTTCTCATTAGCATATGAACTATGAGTTAAAGCCTGAGTCAAAAGATCTTTATTCTTAAACGAATATCCTATTTTTTCTTCAAAGCTACTCATACTCTTGTAACATCTCCAAAGCTTCGCCGTAGGTTGAAACCTTTGCTATGCTCTCGGCATCAACTTCAATGCCAAGTCCCTCTTCAACCTCCATAACAATCTGATAAAGGTCAAGTGAGTCTGCACCAAGATCTTCTACAAAATTAGTATCTTCATTTATTTCTGAAGAATGCACTCCAAGTATATTGCAAATTGCTTCTATTAATACTTCTTCCATAATATCTACTGGTATCCCAGTTTACTCCTCTACGTTATTTGCAAATGCAGCTTTCATTTTTTCAGTAATTCCCTGCTCAATACATCCAAGGCACTGCTTTACTGCATTCTTAATTTCCATATGTGATGAATTACCATGGGTCTTAATCAAAAGACCATTAAGTCCAAGCATTGGTGCTCCGCCATGCTCAGCCGCATCAAACTGCTTCAAAGTATTCTTCAAGGAATCCTTTACTAAAAGTGCTCCTATCTTGCTCTTAAAAGTAGTCATAAGACCAGCCTTAATCATTCTAAGAAGAGTCTTTCCCATTCCTTCATAGAGCTTAACAATTACATTGCCAGTAAATGCATCGCAAACTGCAACATCTACTGCGCCCGCTGGGATTTCTCTAGCCTCAACTGATCCAACAAAGTTGATATCCTTGCATTCTTTCAAAAGAGGGAATGTATCTTTTACAAGCTTATTTCCTTTTTCTTCTTCAAGACCAATGTTTACAATGCCTATAGATGGTTTTCTGCCCATAGTGCACTGGAAATAAATATCTCCCATCTTTGCATACTGAACAAGATGTGAAGGTGATGCATCAACATTTGCTCCTGAATCAATTAAAAGCGTCGCTCCTGTTTCAGTAGGAAGAATAGGTGCAAAAGGCGCTCTCTCAACACCCTTTACTCTGCCAACTACAAGCTGACCTCCAGCCAAAAGTGCTCCCGAAGATCCTGCTGAAATCATTGCATCAACTGTACCTTCCTTAAGCATCTTCATAGCTACTACCATAGAAGAATCCTTCTTCTGTCTAATAGCCTGTACTGGATGGTCTCCCATATCTATTTCTTCAGTCGTGTAAACAACTTCAACTCTATCTTTGTCATAGCTATATTTTGCTAATTCGGCATCAACAGGTTCCTTGGTTCCAACTAAAACTATCTTTACATTTTCATTTTCCTTTAATGCCTCAATAGCTCCCTGAACTATGGCCTGTGGTGCATTATCACCGCCCATTGCGTCAATTGCAATTGTAGTCAATTTGCTCATATGCATACCTCCCCATAATCCTTCCTATAGTACTATATTCCCACTCTAAAATCAAGAAAAAAGGCTTAGCCGAAGCTAAGCCTTAATTATCATTTCTTAAAGGAATTAATCCTGAGCGATAATCTCTTTTTTGTTGTAGTTACCGCAAGCCTTGCATACACGATGTGGCATCATAAGCTCACCACACTTGCTGCACTTTACAAGATTTGGAGCAGTCATTTTCCACTGAGCTCTTCTCTTGTCTCTTCTTCCTTTTGAAGATTTATTCTTTGGGCAGATAGACATATCTTAACACCTCCTTAGTCATCCATACTATTCAAAATATCAAGAAAACCGGCCATTCTCGGATCCGGCACGAAGGTATCACATCCGCAATCTCCTTCGTTTAAATCCTTACCACAAACTGTACATAGTCCTTTGCAGTCTTCGTGGCAGAGAATTTTCATTGGCCAGTGCTCAATTATCTCATCAAACACCATTCGATCGGTTTCAAGCTCGAAGCCCTCGAAGGCCAAGGTTGAATCTTCGTCATCACATTCAGAAAGCTCACCATCAATAATTGGTATGCTACGTCTGATTTCGATTGGAAAATCCAATGTCACATCTTTACAGCATAAATCACAGCTAGTTTTGATAGAAACGTGAGAATCTCCTTCAATTACTAATCTGCCATCACGCTTTGATAGACAAAGTGATAAGGGGCTTTTTGAAACGACTTCATATTCACCATAACCAAAAGCAATCTCAGTAAGTGCAACTTCAATAGTTTCAGATAAAGTTGTTTTTGGACTAATAATGAATTCTTTAACGTTCATAGCCATCTTTTCACACTTTTACGATTATACATACGCAGTTGTTTACTGTCAAGCAGAAAATAAGCCATTTTGCTTATTTTACTAATGCAGCAGTCTCTCTTGCTATTGCAAGTTCCTCGTTTGTAGGAATAGCATATACTCTAACCTTTGAATCATCGGTAGAAATCTTCACTTCTTCACCACGAGTTTTATTCTTCTCTTCGTCGATAGTGATTCCCAAAAATTCAAGGTAGCTGCACACATTTTTTCTTGTGGTCGCATCATTTTCGCCAAGACCAGCTGTAAATGCGATACAGTCAACACCATTCATTGCAGCAGCATATGCACCAACATATTTAGCTACTTTATATACGAACATATCAAGTGAAAGCTGTGCACGCTTGTTTCCTTCTTTAGCTGCAGCCTCGATATCTCTAAAGTCTGATGATACTCCGGAAATACCTAATACACCTGATTTCTTATTAAGTACATTCATTGCCTCAGCAAATGAAAGATTCTCTTTCTTTGCAAAATACTCAATTGCCGATGGATCAATATCTCCAGATCTTGTTCCCATCAAAAGGCCCTGAAGTGGAGAAAGTCCCATTGTAGTATCTACTGATTTACCATTCTTTACTGCACAAACTGATGCACCGTTACCAAGGTGGCAAACAATAGTCTTAAGCGAATCATAAGGCTTTCCTTCAAGAACAGCCACACGCTGAGATACAAAGCTGTGTGATGTTCCGTGGAATCCGTACTTTCTTACTTTATATTTCTCATAGTACTCATATGGAGTACCGTACATATATGCAACTTCTGGCATAGTCTGATGGAATGCAGTATCAAATACAGCAACCATAGGAACATTAGGCATAAGCTTCTGGCAGGCACGAACACCAATAAGGTTTGCTGGATTGTGAAGTGGTGCCAAATCATTGCAAGCTTCAATAGCTTTTATCATATCCTCTGTGATGATTGCACTGTTTGCAAATGACTCACCACCATGAACGATTCTGTGACCAACTGCATCTATCTCTGAAAGACTCTTTAATACACCAGTCTTTTCATTACATAACGCATCAAGAACTGCCTGAACAGCTTCTGTATGTGTAGGAAGGCTTGGCTCAGTGATTTCTTTCTCACCACCCTTTGGCTGATAAACAAGTCTGCCATCAATACCAATTCTTTCACAAAGTCCCTTTGCAAGAACTTCCTCTTTAGAAGGATCTATTACCTGATATTTAAGTGATGAACTTCCACAGTTGATAACTAAAATTTTCATTATTCATTCTCCTTCATTCTTCTGATTGCTTCCTCCTCAGCAAGCTGAGCCTGAACAGCTGTAATTGCAATAACTCCAGCGAAATCAGAAGCTGAGCATCCTCTTGAAAGGTCATTAACTGGTTTTGAAATACCCTGAAGAAGTGGTCCATAAGCTTCTGCTTTACCAAGTCTTTGCACAAGTTTATATCCAATATTTCCTGCATCAAGGTTAGGGAAGATAAGAATGTTAGCCTGACCTGCCACATCACTTCCTGGTGCCTTTGAAAGTGCAACTTCTGGAATAATTGCAGCATCAAGCTGAAGCTCGCCATCTACTCTCATCTTTGGGAAAAGAGCATGTGCGATTCTTGTCGCCTCAACCATCTTTGTAACTAATTCGTGCTGAGCTGATCCCTTTGTAGAATGTGAAAGCATAGCAACCTTTGCAGTGCTTCCAACAAGAAGATTCCAGGATTTCTCACAGTCTCTTGCAATGTATGCAAGTTCCTCTGAAGTAGGATCCTGATTAAGTCCTGAATCAGCGAAGATAAATACACCGTTATCTCCCAAATCACAATCTGGAACATCAACAACGAAGAATGCTGATACAAGCTTTGCCTCGTCAGATGTTTTAAGAATCTGAAGTGCTGGTCTTATTGTGTTTGCTGAAGAATGGCAACATCCTGAAACCATACCATCAGCATCACCAAGCTTCATCGCCATAACGGCAAAATATGTATAATCAGAAAGAAGTGTAGCTTTAGCAAGTTCAGGTGTCATACCCTTCTTCTTACGAAGTTCAACTAAAGCATCCACGTATGTCTGAAGTTTGTCAGTAGTTTTTGGGTCAATATATGATGCTTTTGAAACATCTACTCCAGCTGCCTTTGACTTTACCTCAATTAAATCCTTGCTACCGATGAGAAGGATATCTGCAAAGCCCTCTTCAAGAGCCATTGCTGCAGCCTGATATGTACGTAAGTCTTCGGTCTCTGGTAAAACAATAAGCTTTCTATTTGTTTTTGCTTTCTGCTTAATACCGTCGATAAAATTCATTTCATCCTCCCTTTTATATAAACCACCGTATATTATAGCAAAAAATCAAATTGTATACATGTAAAAAATTGTACTAAATGCAATACTTTAACCTGATTTTTGTTAATTTTTTATCAATTTTGACGGTATAATTCATCTGCAGGATATCCACCCTTCATCTTCTGCATACCCCTTTGCAGTGCATCCTTAGAATTTTTCCAGTCTGCATCCTTATTTTGAATCTCATATTTATCGATAAACCAGGATACATCCTCAAAAACTCTTTCAATGTTTTCCTTCATAAGAGGAATGCAAATATCGTAAAAATCATTAAGATCTTTCTCATTTAGCTCATTATCTGCTGCATTGCACAAATCCCCAAAATGCGAAACACAAAAACCTTTCGAATTCTTTATCTTGTCTTTGAAAGAATCGTCTTTTGCCCACATATAAAGGAATGTTCTAATTATGCCCTCATAAGACTCCTTCTCCCTTTTACACATATGGCAGCTTTCTTTTCTAGCTTCATTCCAGGAAACTATAGGATTTTCGTTTTTATTTTTCTTATCAAAAAGTCCTTTTTTCTTCGGCTTAAATCCTTTTGTGTTAGCCTCAAACTGCTCAATGGTACGCATAAAATAAGTTTTAAGCATCCACGCATTGCCAAGAGAATTGCCATATTTGAGCATCTTATGATAGTGCTCATCACAAAAGCCCTCTTTATCAGTTATTTCACGAAAATTCGGTTCCATACAGGCAGCTGCCCCAAGAACCGAATCCATGATATCGTTATTCATTTTTCTTCTAAGATTGCAGATTGGGCACTCATCATTTGCCTCAATTGCTTTGTTAAGGGGAATAGTATAAATTTGCTCTTTCATTTTTTCCTCCCAATAAGTATTATATTACCTATGATAATTGGAATAGTCGCTGAATACAACCCTTTTCACAATGGGCATAAATACCAGATTGATTTTCTGAAAGAAAACTATAATCCTGACGGGATTATTATTGCCATGTCCGGAAATTATGTTCAAAGAGGGGAGATGGCATCTTTCGACAAATATCTGCGTGCCCAAAGTGCACTTTTAGCCGGGGCATCTTTGGTCTTTGAAATTCCTCAGGTTTTTGCCACAGCTTCAGCAAGAGACTTTGCAAGAGCTGGGGTTAAGCTTTTATCTTCATGTGGATGTACTGTTATAGCCTGCGGCGTAGAAACTCTGGATAATGATTCTTTTAGAAAAATCACAAATATTCTTTCGAATGAAACAGATGAATACAAAAACTATCTGCAGGATGAACTAAAAAAAGGACTTACCTTCCCTTTGGCAAGAACTAACGCCATTTCTAGAATATACGATGATGATTCCATAGCTAAATTCATAGGTGAGCCAAATAATCTTTTAGCTATAGAATATGCGCTTGCTGCTAAATATTTTGATCTTGACCTTGAAATCATTCCAATAAAAAGAGAAAAAGTCGGTCATCATGATAAAAAGGCAACTGATGAGTTTGCTTCTGCTTCTTTCATCAGAGATTCTCTTTCTTCTGGTGAAGATGTAAAGAGCCTTCTACCTTATCCGGATTTATTTAATTCAAATGATTTTTTGGAGCTTTCCGACTTTGATAAACTTATTTTCGACAGACTCCTGTCTTTGGATGACAACTATTATTATGATATAGATAGCGATTTATTCAATCGCATTAAAAATAACATCTATAACTTTACAACAACGACTGAATTCATAGAATTAATCAAAACAAAAAATGTAACTTACACTGCTGTAAGCCGTGCGTTAACCAGAATTCTTTTAGACTTTAGTGCCGATGATTCCAAAGATTATCTTCCTTTCGTGCGACTTTTAGGCATGAAAAAAGAAGCTAAACAGCTTCTTTCTTCAGTATCCTCTTCTTTAGAATCGGTTGGTGAATTAGTTACTTCTATGCCAAAAGAGCCTTCACCTCTTCTACTCAAGCAATTCAAAAATGATGCTTTATACGAAGGTGTTAGAGCTCTTAAATCTGGCACAAAAATCCAAAACGAACTTAAAAGAAAATTCTTAGTGGTGGAATAAGCGAAGGTGTGTAAAGCTCATAACCATATCATGGTTGTTGCATGCCTCAATTACATTATCATCACGAACTGAGCCGCCTGGCTGAGCTACATACTTAACGCCACTTCTTGCTGCTCTTTCGATGTTATCGCCAAATGGGAAGAATGCATCTGAACCAAGAGATACATTAGTATTCTTAGCAAGCCACTCCTTCTTTTCTTCAGCGGTAAATACTTCTGGCTTTTCTTTAAAGATATTCTGCCACTTTCCATCGGCAAGTACATCCATATAATCCTCACCAATGTAAAGATCAATTGAGTTATCTCTATCAGCACGACCAATCTTATCAAGGAATGGAAGGTTAAGTACCTTAGGGCACTGACGAAGCCACCAGTTGTCAGCCTTTGAACCAGCAAGACGTGTACAGTGAATACGTGACTGCTGTCCTGCTCCAATACCGATTGCCTGACCATCCTTAACATAACAAACTGAATTTGACTGAGTATACTTAAGAGTAATCATTGCAATAGCTAAATCTCTTTTAGCTCCCTCTGTAAGGTCTTTATTATTAGTTACGATGTCTGAGAAAAATTCATCATCAATAACAAGCTCATTTCTTCCCTGTTCGAAAGAAATACCAAATACTTCCTTGGTCTCAAGAGCCTTTGGAACATAATTTGGATCAATCTTGATGATGTTGTAATTACCCTTCTTCTTAGCTCTTAAGATTTCGAGGGCTTCTGGCTCATATCCTGGAGCGATAACACCATCAGATACCTCTCGTTTAATAATAAGTGCGGTAGGAACATCACAAACATCTGAAAGCGAAATAAAATCACCAAATGAGCTCATTCTGTCTGCACCACGTGCTCTGGCATATGCATTTGCAAGTGGAGAAAATTCAACATCCATATCATCAACCCAGTAAATCTTCTTTTCAACATCTGATAAAGGAAGACCTACTGCAGCACCTGCTGGAGAAACGTGCTTAAAAGATGCAGCTGCTGGAAGTCCGGTAGCCTTCTTAAGTTCTGAAACAAGCTGCCAGCCATTAAAAGCATCCAAAAAGTTAATGTAACCTGGCTTACCACCAAGAACCTCAATAGGAAGCTCACCTTCTGTCATATAAATCTTTGAAGGCTTCTGGTTAGGGTTACAACCATATTTAAGTTCAAGTTCTTTCATTGTTGCTCCTTACTCGTTTTTATTAGTAATAATTGTATCTACTTCGCCAGTGGTCAAGTTTACTGAACGAACAAAAAGTGACACCTTGTTTTCATCATTAAGATTTGCCCAAAGAAGATCTGAAAATTCTTTTGCAGTTTCAGGAATCTCAACAAGTCTTGGCTCGCCTTCAAATGAAGGTAATGGCTCTTCATTTGCCTGATAGGTATGGATGAAATGACCTTCTCCCTTTACTGGAGCTGCATAATCAAAAGTAAATCTCTGGCATGAATCAGGATTCTTATTTGCACTCTTAAGAATAGACATGCTGTAAGAGTATGAACCTTCAAAATCAAGTAAACCAGAAATACGTGGGGTGTAATTTGGACCGTCTGGCTCAAACTCACGTACCTGAAGTGACTGCTCAAAAGTCTTGCCAGCTTTCATACCATCATAGATAGTATCTGTCTGATCTCCGTTTGTAACGATGAGCTTATCTCCAAGCTTACGTACTGGAGCATAAATGATGAGTGATGGGTCTTCCATCTTTGATGGATCAAAAGCTTCTGTTCTGATGCCCTCTCCCTCGGTTACAAAAACACGATTACGGCTGTTTGCACTTCTGCCCATAATGAAATATGCAGTCATAGCGCAGGTGCCAGAAGGGTTAAGTCCAATGACAATACCACGTCCTGGATAGCTTAAATCGTTAAGAATAGTCTTCATTGATTGAATCTTCATGGTGTCCTCCATATATTTTGTGCTAACGCCTATAAATATACACAACATATTGGCGTTTTTCAAGTAAAAATCAATCTTTAAATAAAAAAAGTCGGTCCACTAGGGACCGACTTATGTAAACTATATACTAAATCTTAGTACATACCACCTGCAGCAGCACCTGCCATAGCAGCAGCCTCAGCAGCTGGATCCTTGATATCAGCAACAACTGACTCAGTAGTAAGAAGGGTTGATGCTACAGAATTTGCATTCTGAAGAGCTGAACGGGTAACCTTAACTGGATCAAGAATACCTGACTTAACCATATCAACATACTTCTCATTATATGCATCATATCCAGTACCCTGAGCTGACTCACGTACCTTATTGATTACAACAGCGCCTTCAACACCAGCGTTGTTTGCAATGTGGTAAAGTGGAGCCTCAAGAGCCTTAAGGATTACATTTGCACCAGTCTTCTCATCACCTTCAAGTGAATTTGCAAGCTTAGCAACAGCCTTAGTTGCATGGATGTATGCTGAACCACCACCTGCGATGATACCTTCCTCAACTGCTGCACGAGTAGCGTTAAGTGCATCTTCCATACGAAGCTTAGCTTCCTTCATCTCAACTTCAGTAGCAGCACCTACACGGATAACTGCAACGCCACCAGCTAATTTAGCAAGTCTTTCCTGAAGCTTCTCACGATCGAAGTCTGAAGTGGTCTCTTCAATCTGCTTCTTAATCATAGCAACACGGTTCTTGATATCTGCCTTCTTGCCAGCGCCATCAACGATAACTGTGTTCTCTTTATTAACCTTAACTGACTTAGCCTGTCCAAGCATATCGATAGTAGCATCTTTAAGCTCAAGACCAACTTCCTCAGAAATTACAGTACCACCGGTAAGGATTGCAATATCCTGAAGCATCTCTTTTCTTCTGTCGCCATAGCCAGGAGCCTTAACAGCAACTACATTGAAAGTACCACGAAGCTTATTAACGATAAGAGTGGTAAGAGCCTCACCCTCAACATCCTCTGCAATGATAAGGAGTCTTGCACCAGACTGAACAATCTGCTCAAGTACTGGAAGAAGATCCTGAATGTTTGAGATTTTCTTATCAGTGATAAGAATATATGGATTCTCAAGATTAGCTTCCATCTTATCCATATCGGTGCACATATATGCTGAAAGATATCCACGGTCGAACTGCATACCTTCTACAAGGTCGAGTTCAGTCTGCATGGTCTTAGATTCCTCGATGGTGATAACTCCATCCTTAGAAACCTTATCCATTGCATCTGCTACCATGTTACCTACTTCATCGTCACCAGCTGAGATAGCTGCTACACGAGCGATCTGATCTTTACCAGATACTTTCTTTGACATCTTAACTAAAGCCGCTACAGCCTCATCAGTAGCCTTCTTCATACCCTTACGAAGAACGATTGGGTTAGCACCTGCTGCTAAGTTCTTCATACCTTCCTTAACCATTGCCTGAGCAAGAACGGTTGCGGTAGTGGTACCATCACCAGCTGCATCGTTAGTCTTTGTTGCTACTTCTCTTACGAGCTGTGCTCCCATATTCTCAAAACGGTTCTCAAGCTCGATTTCCTTAGCGATGGTAACACCATCGTTGGTGATAAGTGGAGCACCGTATGATTTATCAAGAACTACGTTACGACCTTTAGGTCCTAAAGTTACACGGACAGTGTTTGCAAGTGCATCTACACCAGCCTCAAGAGCTGCTCTGGCTTCTGCACCATACTTAATCTCTTTTGCCATTTTATATGCCTCCTAAAATTACTTTTCAACTACAGCTAAGATATCGCTCTGACGAACAATGATGTATTCCTCGCCATCAAGCTTTACATCGGTACCAGCATATTTAGAATAAATAACTTTCTGGCCCTTCTTTACCTGCATTTCAATCTTATTTCCATCAACAACTCCACCAGGACCTACTGCAATTACTTCAGCTTCCTGTGGCTTTTCCTGAGCACTGGTGGTAAGGATGATACCGCTCTTGGTAGTCTCCTCTGCCTCAAGCTGCTTTAATACAACTCTGTCTAATAAAGGTACTAACTTCATTTTTAATACGCCTCCTTTTGCGTTTTTGTTAGCACTCTACTTTATTGAGTGCTAACCTCGTTTGTAATAATATAACTATGCATAAAATTTTGCAATAGTAAATTTCATTTTTTAGAGATAATTTGTCATAAGAAGAGTGGCAAGATTGCACAGAGCATGTGCAAGTATAGGGAAATATAATCTCTTCATACGATTGAACATTATTGAAAGGACAACACCCATTATACAGCCGTAAATAAACTGGGCCAAATTAAAGTGCATCGCTCCAAATAATACTGCAGAAAAAATTACACCAACAATTGCGCCAAAGGCATCTTTACACTGTGAAAAAATAATGCCTCTAAATACAAGCTCCTCAAGAACAGGCGCAACCACACAGGTCGCCAGTATTATATCAAGCATAGAGCCACCAGTTATTTTTGCATAAGATGACTGGTATGCACCATCAGACATAAGAGCTGGGATTCTGGTCAGTACAACATTTAAAACCAAGGCCAAAACAACGGTAAGAATAATCCACAATGCTCCTTCCCACTTTGTCCCAACACCGCCTCCCTTTGGTTTTGGTGTATAAAAATATGGATAAAGTATAAAAGGTATTGTGACAAGTCCCGCAACAGCCATAATCATACTCGAACTAAAGTCTTTTGTATTGTGACCTTCAATATAATAAGACATAGCCCTGTACATTACGTAATATAGAGCCAGCGAATAAACTGAAACAATTATTGCATTGCCTGATTTTGACTTCATACTAATTCCTTCAATATAGCTATGGCCTGTTCGTACTCAAATTCATCTACTAAAGCCATTGCATCTTTAACCTTACCTACGCCGTTAATTTCACCCAAAATCTCAATCGCAGCTTCGCTGTCGAAAGAATGCAAAAGCTCAATTGCTTTTGATATTTTTTCTTTGGTTTCATCATCAATAACGGTGGAGGTTTCTTCTTTAACTTCCTCTTTTACTTCTTCTTTCTTCTCTTCTTCTTTTTCAATGAGGCCTTCTCTTTCAAGAATCTGTTTCATCTCATAAAGAACCAAATCGAATTTTTCAACAAGAGCATCTATTCCATCTTTGATGAAACTTATGTTGTCATCTTTTCCTGCAAACTCATGAGCCTTGGCAATTTCAGAAAGTTCAGTTGCTCCAAGTCCAAGCATGGTAGATTTAACAGCATGAACTGTAATGATATAGCTTTTGATATCGCCTGCTTCAAAGTATTCTCTGATATTTTTAATCTGTTTCAGGCCTTCATTATAAGCCGTCTTTAATATGCCAAGATAAGTGGTTTTAGATCCACCCATATTCTGGATGCCTTTTTCAATATCAATATTATTAGTTGATACCAAAAACTCTTCTGGTATTTTTTCGGAAACAGTTTCGGTTTCAATCTTGTCATATTTATATTCCTCTGGAATATATTTATTCATTATCTGATTAAGCGTATTGTTATCAATTGGCTTAGTCATATAATCATCCATACCACAGGAAAGAAGATACTCCTCTGCTCCTTTTACAGCATTCGCTGTAAGTGCAACAATAATCTGATGAGTTCCTGTTTCCAACTCGCTTTTTCTTATAAGCTGAGTTGTCTCTGCACCATCTAAGTTTGGCATCATATGATCCATAAATACTATATCAAATGATCCATTTCCAAGCTCTCTGATACAATCATAGCCACTTATTACGGTAGTAACCTGAACATCATATTTGCGCAAAAATCCTTCTGCAACCTTAAGGTTAGTTTCGTTATCATCAACAACAAGAACCTTTGCTTCAGGCGCTGAGAAAAGTCTGAACTCTTTCTTTTTCTCGTACGTGATATTTGAGTACTGCTTTCCTAAAAGCCCTGCCAAAGTAAGAATTGTTATTGGTCTTTGTGCATAGGTTATACCTGGCGTATTAATAGATGATGTTTTAACATTTCTATTATGCATTGCAATGAAGGTAAACTCTGGGAACTCATCTTTCAGAGCCTCAAAGAATTCTGAGCCGCGAAGATAATCATATAAAACGTAACCTTTACCAGCATCTTTTAGATGATCCTGAACAAAGTCAAAACTTTGAATCTTTGTAGGAACGGTATTTAAAGATTTAAGAGTCTTTAAAAGGTTATCGCAGTAGGTACGATTTGGTTCATAAACAAATACCTGTGTGTTTGGTTCAACATCCACATTAATAAACGGAAATCTGTCATCGATACCCTGATAAATATCCATTTTAACGGTGGTTCCTTCGTTTTCACGCGACACAATATGAATATCACCATCCATAGAATCAACGAGCTTTTTAACAATCGAAAGACCAAGTCCGGTTCCTTCCGCTCTTCTGTTTCTATGCATATCAGACTGAGAGAATGCATCAAAGATTTTCTGAAGATCTGATTCCTTTATTCCAGTACCAGTATCAGTTACATCAATATAAATGTGAGCACGTCCTTCTTTTTCTTCCCAACGAACTCCCATGTAGATTGTTCCAGACTTTGTAAACTTAACAGCATTATCAAGAACATTATCAAGTATCTGATTAACACGCGCAGAATCACCCTTCAAAAGATGCGGAAAATCTGGTGCGATATCAAGAATAAAAGAAATTGGTTTTGTATCAATCTTTCGTGTAACTTCAACGCATATGTCATGGATCATTGAACCCATATCATATACGTTATTGTTCATTTCCATCTTGCCTGCTTCAATGTTTGCATAGTCAAGAAGATTATTTACGAGACTTAAAAGATCATTTGATGAATTTTGAATATTATTGATGTATTCACGCTCTATTGGAGAAAGCTCTCTATCGCTCATGAGCTGAGTCATACCCTGAATAGAGTTAAGAGGGGTTCTTATCTCGTGAGACATATTAGCAAGGAAAGTATTCTTACTGATATTTGCATTTTCTGCCTGCTGGGTCTTTATCTCAAAGCCAGTAAGAACCTCACGCATTCTGATAACCTGGTTAGAAATAATAATCCAGAAGCATACCAGTAAAACTTCCTGTATTGCAAAAAATCCCTGAGTTAAATTTGAAGAACTCCAATCATAAAAGAATTTAAGATAAACAAATAATGCGAGCTGAGCCATTAAAAACGCCTCATTTATAACTCTCCTGTCTATATAGATAGAGAGCTGATAAAGTATACCCATATACACCATAAGAACAAGGCCTACGGTATTAAGACGATCCGCAATTATAAAACAGCTTGCAATCGCAACAATAAAATATATTCGCTTATTTGCCTCAACATTCTTGAATACAAATAAAGATCCAAACATTAAGAATTCACATGCTGCTGTGATTCCTAAAATAATAAGACCTTCTTTTGATCCGTATGCCAAAAATGCATATATGACGTGCATCATGTATACCATCATACTTGATACATATACAAAGATTGCCTCTTTAGTAGCATTTTTTTTCATACGTTCAATCATAATATCACCTAAAAATTATCTTTTTGTTCCCTTGGTATCTCTATTTCCGATATGAAGACGATTAAGGTGAATATCCTGTCCCTTTACACTGACAACCTTATCTTCTCCACTTCCAAGGACATACATAGCCTGACAGCTTGCACCACTGCTTAATTTAATGCCCCTTACACCTGCTGCAGCTTTCTTCTTTTCTGGAATTTCAGCACATACAATTCTAAGGAAGTTTCTGTCACTTGACTCCATAATTAAAGTCTCATCACCGTTCAATGGCTTAACTATAATTACAGTCTCATTATCAGAAAGCTTGGTAGCTGCTGTTGTCTTTTTAGCAACATCAAATTCAGAGCCATCAACAACCTTGATATATCCACTTGAATTACCAAAGAGAATCTTTTTACCTGCCATATTCTCAACCGACTCAATAGCCACTATTGTCTCTGCTGAGCTTGAGAAATTTGACATGTTATCAATAGGCTGACCCTTATCTCTAAACTTTCCAAATGGAAGTGAAAGCACTTTCAAAGTATGAAGGTTACCCTTGTCTGTAAAGACAGCAAGCTTATCCATATTAGTGCATGTGATGATGTACTTGCTCTCTGCTTCTGCAGCATCTTTATTTCTCTCATATGTAGGTACATCAACGCTTCTAGCATAACCGAAACGATCGATAAGTACAACTACATCCATCTTTTCAATCTTCTTTTCTTCGAAGACTGCTTCTTCAACATTATCAATAACAGTACGACGCTCGCGCTTATACTCTCTCTTAAAATCCTTAATGTCATCAATGATAACCTTTGTCATTGATGAACGGTTCGAAAGAATATCATCGTAGGTCTGAATCTTTTCCATTGTGTCTGCATAATCAGCACGAAGGGCATCTATTTCAAGACCAATGAGTTTCTGAAGACGCATCTCCAAAATTGCCTGAGCCTGACGCTCGGTAAATTTAAGCTTTGCAGCATCCTTTTTAGAAGTTTCAGATTTAAACTTTATGCCATCAACAATACCTTCAACAAGGCACGCCTTTGCCATCTTTACATCCTTAGATCCACGAAGAATCTCAATGATAAGATCGATAACATCAACGGCCTTCATAAGACCTTCCTGAATTTCTTTCTTATCTCTTTCTTTTGCAAGAAGGTAGGTATACTTTCTGGTAGCTACTTCATACTGGAAATTAACATGATGTCGGATAATAGGAACAATTCCCATTGTCTCTGGCTTTCCATCCGCAACTGCAAGCATGTTTACACCAAAAGTATCCTCAAGCTTGGTCTTCTTATAAATCATATTAAGAAGATTCTCTGAATCAGCACCCTTTCTAAGCTCGATAACAATACGAATTCCATCTTTTGATGACTGATTTGTGATATCTACGATATCCTGAGTCTTTTTCGTTTCAACTAAAGCTGCAACATCATTGATAAACTTACCAATACCTGCACCAATCATGGTGTATGGAATTTCAGATATAACAATCTGCTCTTTTCCACCCTTTAACTTCTCAATTTCAGCCTTACCCCTGACTTTAACCTTACCTTGACCGGTAGAATAAATTTCATGAAGCTCGTCCTGATTTGTAACAATACCGCCAGTAGGAAAATCTGGTCCTTTAATATACTGCATCATTTGTGCAGTATTGATATCCGGATTTTTCATGTAGGCAATAACGCCATCAAGCACCTCTGATAAATTGTGAGGTGGAATGCTTGTAGCCATACCTACAGCAATACCTTCGGCTCCATTGATAAGAAGGTTTGGAACACGAACAGGAAGAACAATAGGCTCTTTTTCTGTCTCGTCAAAGTTTGGTCCAAAATCTACTACATCTTTATCAAGGTCCCCAAGATATGCCTCCTGAGTAACACGTGCAAGCCTGGCCTCAGTGTAACGCATCGCAGCGGCACCATCACCCTCGATTGATCCAAAGTTACCATGACCATCAACAAGAGGAAGACCTTTTTTAAAGTCCTGACTCATTACAACCAAAGCTTCATAAATTGAAGAATCGCCATGTGGATGATACTTACCCATGGTATCACCAACGATTCTTGCACATTTTCTGTATGGTTTATCGTATTTAATTCCCAGCTCATACATATCGTATAAAGTACGACGCTGTACTGGCTTAAGTCCGTCTCTTACATCAGGAAGGGCTCTTGAAATAATTACACTCATCGCATAATCAATATACGATTTTTGCATTATCTCAGAGTATTCTGTTGGAATTATATGTTCATTTGGCTGCATAAGTTACTCCTGCCTAAATTAAATATCAAGTTCTGCATCCTGTGCATGTTTGTAAATAAAGCTCTTACGAGGCGCTACATCATTACCCATAAGCATTTCAGTAACGTCAGATGCAAGTCTTGCATCCTCAATTTCAACTTTCTTCATCACACGACGTTCTGGGTCCAAGGTGGTTTCCCAAAGCTGTTCTGCATCCATCTCTCCAAGACCTTTGTATCTTTGAAGAGTAAAATTACCTTTGTGAGTCTGTCTGTACTTATCAAGAGCTGCATCATCATATAGATACTCTTCTTCTCCCTTTGAAGGAATCGCCTTATAAAGAGGTGGCATCGCAATGTAAACGTGGCCCTCTGTGATAAGTTCAGGCATAAATCTATAGAATAAAGTCAAAAGAAGCGTTGAGATATGTGCACCATCAACATCCGCATCGGCCATGATTACTATCTTGTCATAGCGGAGTTTTGTGATATCAAAATCGTTTCCATATCCTTCAGAAAAACCGCATCCAAATGCATATATCATTGTCTTGATTTCTGCATTTGCAAGGACCTTATCTATAGTTGCTTTCTCAACGTTAAGAATCTTACCACGAATAGGCAAAATAGCCTGAAATTCACGGTTTCTGGCTGTTTTAGCTGAACCACCCGCAGAATCTCCCTCGACGATAAATATCTCGCATTTTGAAGGATCCTTCGACTCACAGTTTGCAAGCTTTCCATTTGAGTCAAATGAAAATTTCTGCTTTGCCAAAAGATTAGTCTTTGACTTTTCTTCTGCCTTGCGGATTTTAGCGCTTCGCTCAGCACATGCAATTACTGCCTTAAGAGTCTCAAGGTTTCTATCGAAGAATAAAACAACTTCATCGCCTGTAACCTTAGAAACACACTTCGCAGCATCCTGGTTATCAAGCTTGGTTTTTGTCTGGCCTTCAAATCTTGGATCTGGATGCTTTATAGAAACAATTGCTGTAAGTCCACTTCTAACATCAGCACCCGTAAAGTTTGAATCCTTTTCTTTTAAAATGCCAAGTTCTCTTGCATATGAATTAATAATGGTGGTGAACTGAGTCTTAAATCCCGTGATATGTGTACCACCTTCAGAGTTATAGATATTATTACAAAAGCCAAGTACATTTTCATGGAACTCATCTGTGTACTGGAATGCACACTCGACCTCCACACCATCAGACTCGCCCTTGAAATAGACAACATCATGAACAGCCTGGACATTTTTATTTATATCCTTAACAAACTGACGTATGCCCTCTGGCTCATGGAAAGTAATCTGTTCCTCTTCAGCAAGTCTTTTATCTGTGTAAATTATAGTAAGGCCTGGGTTAAGATATGCAGTTTCATGCATACGACTCTTAACATCATCCTCTTTAAAGTATGTTTTTTCAAATATAGTAGGATCAGGTAAGAAATTAACCTTTGTTCCAGTCTTTTTAGTCTTACCAATTATAGGCAAAAGACCTTTTTCAAGCTGAACAGTTGGGTTACCTTTTTCATAATGATCGTGATGAATAAAACCTTCACGGCTTATTTCAACATCAAGATATGTAGATAAAGCGTTTACTACAGATGAGCCCACGCCATGAAGACCACCAGAGGTCTTATATACAGAATCATCGAATTTACCACCAGCATGCAGTGTGGAATATACTAAACGTGCAGCCGAAACCCCCTTTGCATGAAGGCCGACAGGAATGCCTCGACCATTATCTTCAACAGTACATGATCCGTCTTTTTCAAGAGTGACCTTAATAGTGTCACACTCTCCTGCCAAATGCTCATCAACAGCATTATCCACAATCTCGTAGATGAGGTGATTAAGTCCTCTTCTTGAGGTGGAACCTATGTACATTCCAGGTCTCATTCTGACCGCTTCAAGACCCTCAAGAGCTATGATGGATTTCTCGTCATAAACTGGTTTTGCCATAAAAAAACTCTCCTTCAAAGGCACAATATATGCCTATCTCGGGAGAGTATAACACAAGGTTTGGAGGCTTTTCAAGAAAAAACCACAAACATTTGTTCGGATATTTTTAAAATAATTCTTTGGTACTAAATCCCCGACTGCTTACGCATATCTTCAAGATGCTGAAGTACCATAACAGCTATTCTGAATGTCATAGCATCCTCAAAAACTCTTATATCAAGACCAAGTTCAGCCTGCAGCCTTTCGAGTCTATAAACTAAGGTATTTCTATGAACATAAAGCTGTCTTGCCGTTTCTGAAATATTAAGATCATTCTCAAGGAATTTCTCAATAGTTTCCATTATTTCTTCATCGTAAACTTCCTCAGGAATCTTTTCTCCAAATACTTCCTTTATGAACATTTCGCAAAGACTTGCTGGAAGCTGATAAATAAGTCTTCCAATTCCAAGTCTTGTGTATGGCAAAATTGTCTCTTTAGGATAGAAGGTACGACCAACTTCCATAGCAAGTTTTGCTTCCTGATAAGAAGTAGGCAAAGTTTCAAGGCGTGAAGTAGGATTTCCTACACTTACAACAACATTGGCCATAGCCTCAGTCTGCATAACCGTAATTATTGCCTTTGCAATTTCAATAAGCTCACTGTCAGAGTTATCCTCTCTCACGTCTTTTATAAGAATATAGCTTTCCTGATCAAGCTCAACTATATCATCAATCTTAAGGTCAAAATATCCCCTTAAGATTTCTTCCATAGCTGGCTCTTTTCCACCCTCTACTCTGATTAAAAAGCAAGCTCTGTCAACAGTATCAAGTTTAAGAGTCTTTGCTTTCTGATAAATATCAACAGGCAAGAGGTTTCCAAGCAAAAGGTGCTGCATGAAACCACCACGGTCCGAATCAGCCCTCTGGCTTTCACTAATAAGAGAAAGCTCTCTTGCAGCCATTTTTCCTATCATAAAAGCATTGTCTGCTGAAGCTGACACCAGAAGAACACCTTCTACATTGTCACGAAGCATAACCTTTATAAAATGGAATCCAAAAGCCACCTGACTTTCTGCAACAGATGTTGCAAAATCTTTCACTGAAGCTGACAAATCGGTCTTTGCTTTACAGGTAGATGCTAATAATTCTCCATCATTAGAAAAATATAATAAATCAAGATGTGAAAGTGCCTTTATCTCAATAAGGGCATCCTGAAATCTCTGCATGAAAAATCCTTCCTTAAAAGAAACGCCTCCCCTTCCGGGAAGGCGCTTCGACATTTTGTTTTAAGACTAGTTGGTGATAGTAATTTCAGTCTCTTTGTCAAATACGTGGATTCTTTCTGGATCCATTGCAAGAGAGATATGATCACCGTAACGAGCAGTTGTACGAGCGTCAACATTTGCAGTGAACTTAGCGCCGCCGATGTTGAAGTAAAGAAGTACATCAGCACCAAGAAGCTCGTAACCATTGATATCAACATCAATCTGTGAATCAGCATGAGCATTAAGCATGATCTCTGAATCTGAGATGTCTTCTGGACGAATACCAAGTACAACGGTCTTTCCAGCATATCCGCCATCGATAACCTTCTTAGCCTTTGCAGGTGGAAGGGTTACTTCAAACTTGTCAAACTTAAGAGTGCAGGTGTCGCCTGATACAGCAACAGTAGCATCAACAAAGTTCATCTGTGGAGATCCGATGAAGCCTGCTACGAAGAGGTTGCATGGCTCATTGTAAAGTTTCTGAGGTGAATCTACCTGCTGGATGATACCCTTATCAAGAACAACGATTCTGGTACCAAGAGTCATAGCCTCGGTCTGATCATGTGTTACGTAGATGATGGTAGCACCAAGTCTCTGATGAAGCTGTGAAATCTCAGAACGCATCTGAACACGAAGCTTAGCATCAAGGTTTGAAAGAGGCTCGTCCATAAGGAATACCTTTGGCTCACGAACGATTGCACGACCCATAGCTACACGCTGACGCTGACCACCTGAAAGAGCCTTTGGCTTACGATCAAGAAGCTGCTCAAGGTCAAGAATCTTAGCTGCTGCACGAACCTTCTCGTCGATTTCTGACTTAGGAAGTTTACGAAGCTTAAGACCAAATGCCATGTTATCATAAACAGTCATGTGTGGATAAAGAGCGTAGTTCTGGAATA
>JAKSSE010000069.1 GCA_024403255.1 Lachnospiraceae bacterium | reverse complement strand
TGCCGTGATTGTGTACACTATCGTCCGACATGGAAGTATCGTTTTTGCGAGTTGACCAGATGCCCGTTTAGTATCAGTAGCAATGTATTTCGAAAAAAGCCTCAGAAAAAAGGCTGCTCTAAGGGCTGTTGTCATGGAATTTGATTATTACTATGGCCCGGAAGCAGACACTTATGCTTTTTACAGAATCCCTAAAGTGCTCTTCACAGAGGAGCACTTCTTTGGGATATCTACGGAAGCTAAGACCTTGTACGGCATATTATTGGATCGCATGAATCTGTCAGCCAGAAATGGCTGGGTGGATGAATATGGCAGAGTCTATATTATTTGTACAGTAAAACAGGTTATGAAATCTCTTGGCTGCGCTGAACAGAAGGCTATTAAGCTATTTAATGAGCTGGAGTATAAAGCAAAGCTAATTGAACGAGTGAGAAAGGGACAGGGTAAACCTTGCCAGATATATGTTAAGAACTTTATCCACAACCCTCGAAAATCATTGGTCTTGAACAATGAAAATCACAATTCTGGAGCAATGAATATCACAAGTCTAGAACTTGGAAAATCACAACCTAATAATATAGATATTAATAATACTGAGTTTAATAATACCAATCTTATCTTATCAGACGAGACCGATGAGATGGATGAGAGAGAAGCCACACTTAGATATATACATAAAAAAGTTGAATATGAGTATCTTCTCAATGACAATCCATTTTCCCAGGACTTAATTGATGAAATGATTGCAATTATGGTTGATACCATTTGCTCAGGACAGGCAAGAATTATGGTTTCTGGTGATTATAAGCCAGCGGCAGTTGTGAAAAGTCAGTTGATGAAGCTGACTAATGAGCATCTGTCTTATGTCCTTACTTGCTTTAAAAATAATTCCACCAAGGTGAAGAATGTAAAGGCATATCTTTTGTCTTCACTTTATAATGCACCATTTACCATGGGAGCCTATTACACGGCTCTGGTGAATAATGATATGGCTGAAGGGCGAATTTAGGAAGGGGTGATTATTTGAGTCGAAGAGCTACTACAATAGCTGTAGTTAATCAAAAGGGTGGAACGGGTAAAACAACTACCTGTGAGAACTTGGGTGTTGGACTTGCAGCTGAGGGTAAAAAGGTTTTACTTATTGATACTGATCCACAGGCTTCACTGACAATTGCACTTGGTCATCCAAGACCAGATGATTTGGATGTGACACTTACTGATATGATGAGCAAGGTAATGATGGAAGAGCCAATTGCACCTGGTGAGGGAATACTTCATCATGAGGAAGGTGTTGACCTAATGCCTGCTAATATTTCACTGTCAGGACTTGAGGTGAGTTTGGTAAATGCAATGAGCAGGGAGAGCATCTTAAAGCAGTACATTGATACTGTGAATAAGGATTATGATGTGATTCTTTTGGACTGCATGCCTTCACTTGGTATGTTAACCATCAATGCTTTGGCAGCTGCAGATAATGTGGTTGTTCCAGTACAGGCAGCTTACTTACCAGCAAAAGGTTTGGAGCAGTTGCTTCAGACAATAAATAAGGTAAAACGACAGATCAATCCCAAGCTAAAGATTGAAGGTATCTTACTTACTATGGTAGATAACCGAACCAATTATGCTAAGGATATAGCAAGTCTTATCAGAGAGACCTATGGAGATAAAATCAAGGTATTTGATACTGAGATTCCTCAGTCAGTTAGAGCTGCTGAGATAGCTGCAGAAGGTACTTCCATTTATAAGCATGATCCCAAGGGCAAAGTAGCCGAAGGCTATAGAGCTTTGACCAAGGAGGTGATAGCAGATGGCGAGAAAAGGCGCAAACATCAGCTTGACCAGTTACGATGATTTGTTTACCACAGATCAGGGGAAAGCAGATGAAGATAAGGAAAAGGTAGACAGCCTACTTATTGATGACCTTCATCCATTTAAGCATCATCCTTTCAAGGTATTGGATAATGAAGAGATGGATTCCATGGTAGACAGTATTAAGCAGTTTGGAGTCTTAAATCCATTAATTGTTAGACCAGATGAAAATGGTTCTTATGAGATTGTTTCAGGTCACAGACGAGCACATGCTGCAGAGCTTGCAGGACTTACAACGATTCCTGCTATTGTAAGACAGTTGGATGATGATGCCGCCATAATTTTGATGGTTGATTCGAACCTGGCTAGAGAGAATATCTTACCTAGTGAGAAGGCTTGGAGCTATAAGCTGAAATTTGAAGCTATGAAAAGGCAGGGAGAACGAAGCGATTTAACTTCGGTCCAAGTTGGACCAAAGTTAGATTCAGCAACTCAACTTGCGGAAGAAGCAGGAGAAAGTAGGTCACAAGTGAAGCGTTATATCCGTCTTACCAACCTAATCCCAGAGCTTCTTGATATGGTAGATGCAAAGCAAATATCATTCAATCCAGCAGTTGAGCTTTCATACTTAAAGCCTTTTGAACAGACACAGTTTATGTCAGCTATGGAGTATGCGGGATGTCCGCCTACTTTATCCCAGGCACAGAGAATGAAGAAGTTTTCACAGGAAGGGCGATGCAGTTTGGATACAATGTGTGCGATTATGTCTGAGGAAAAGAAACCTGAGATAGACAAGATTACAATTAAGCACGATACGCTTAGAAAGTATTTTCCAAAGAGCTACACTCCGAAGCAAATGGAAGATACAATTATAAAGCTGCTGGATCAATGGCAGCAAAAGCAAAAGAATAAAGATCAGTCACTATAGCAGTGACAGTAGCGGTGTTGCCAGTAGGTGATGCCGCTATTTTTTTGAGAAAGTGAGGTAAAAGCAGGTGGTTACAATACCAAATAAAGAAGTAGAAATGGATTGCATAGAAAGAGCAATGATAGGGATGGAAGCATTAAATCCTTCAGATGAGCAGAATATTGATGGAGGATTTCTGGTAGTGAAGCCAGGCTCAATTGAAATATCTACTATATCCGAAGCAAATGCTCAAACATATATTAATGCCATGGCTGGCCCATTTGATATGATTTCTATCAATGATATTGGATTTATTTATACTCAAAGAGGCGTAATCGGAGCAGGATTAGCATTCTATTTCTTTTCGCCATTTATTGTGGGTAAGAGCGCCGAAAAGGGACTTGAACCATTAAGCAAAGAAGAAATGAAGGAAGCAAGAGATCTTCTTAAATCTATGGAATGTGATGGTGAGATAGATGGTAATTTACATTACTTCTATAAATTCATTGATTTCTATGAAGAAGATGATGAGGAAGAAGAGGATGAAGATGATGAAATCGATTTCTTTGGTGAGCTTGATGAGTCTGAATATGATGCAGATACATTAGAGGACATAAAAAGATGTAGAGCAGGGATGAATGCGGTTCTGAATTACTGCTATAAGTTAGTGGAAGGGAGGGCCTAGTATGCGTAGATCAATGCCAATGGCATATATTTCAGCTTCGTGGTCAGACTGCAAAACTCCAGCTCAGATTGCAAAGGCTGCACAGGGCTATTGCGATAAGTTAAAAGAAGCAGGTTATCTTCCTGTATGTCCTGATATGTATTTAAGCATGTTTTTGAAGCGTGGAAATGCAAAGGACAAGGTTATTTACAAGGAGATGTCTGAGGAGCTTCTTAGACGCTGCAGAGTGCTTGTTGTATGTGATGAGCCTGGTGGAGAAAAGGTTGCTGCAGATGTAGCACTTGCCAAGAGACTTAGAATTGCAGTTACCTCACTTGATGGAATTG
>JAKSSE010000068.1 GCA_024403255.1 Lachnospiraceae bacterium | reverse complement strand
CATCTGCTGCACGGTTAATCTTGTAACCTGAGGATAATTTCTCTGTGCTCTTTGCTTGTGATGTAGTTGTTAAGCCTAGCATCCTGTTAGAGTTCATTGCTGTTAAATTATGTTGTACTACCATACCGCTTCTCCTTTATGCAATTCAAAGTATTTACTGCTCATTTGTATTTGTTATATCTTATATATCATATATCGGATACTCCATTAAATACTTTATAGCAAAAATGAATTTTTTTAAGATTTTTCTGTAAATTGCGATGGGATAGTCCCGCCATATCCAGACATGCTTTTGTAATAGTCGTAAGCAGCTCTAGAACCTCGTCTAGCTTGCCCAATTTCTTTTTTCATTCCAGCAATTTTTCGATCAAGCATATTCTTTAGTCTTTTTTCTTTTGCCTGCAACACCGTCGTAAGTTCAATTGTTTTTGTTAACAACTCTTGGATCTGCGATATTTCTTTTGTATAAAGTTTTTTTTCTATCTCAACTTTGTCTCGTATCTTATCATATACTGCTTCAAACCCATTATCTAATTTTACAATCCGGTCAATAAGTACATCTTTCTGATTCACTAATCCATCAAAAGTATCTGCGTCTAAAGTTTCATCTCGAAGAATACTCTCCTGTTCATCGCAAAGTTGTCCAAGTTCTGTCAGCAGCTCATTTTTTTGTCGCAAGCTATCCTGCAATACACTCAAATATCTTTTCATTGCTATGCCTTTTCCTTATTAAGACGCATGACTTCTTTCCATGTATCTCTAATACTATGTAAATGCTCATTTACCTCATTCAAAATATCCAAGTCTTTTTTTAAATTAGCAAGAACAAGCCTTTTCTGTAAATATTCGTACATACGATCGAAATCCTGTGCAACAGAATACTTCATATCGAGGGTATCTCGCAAATAATCTATTATTTTCTGCACTTTAACAATATTTGTATGCGCTTTCTCAATATCTTTTTTCTCAATACCCAAAATCGCTATGTTGCAAAATTTAATAGCGCCATCATAAAGCATCAAGGTCAACTCTGCAGGAGAAGCTGTCATAATTTTATTAATATTGTATTGTGTATACGCATTTGGCATTGCCATAATCGTTCTCCTTTATCTTTCATTTCCCCTTGCTAAATACAATTATGAATTAGTGCCAAAAAAGCCTGCCAAAGAATTTGCACTAGATTGCATTTTAGCAAGTGCGGTTTCCATCTTGCTGAATTTTTTATACCAAGAGTCTTCGTAATCGTTAACTTTCTTTTCCATCTCAGCAATTTTTGTCTTATAGCTGTCATAATCTGACTTCATCTTTTTGTCATCAAAGAAATTTCCAAAAGATCTATATCCGTTAACAGATTTAGACATACCAGACATTTTATCATATAGATTCTGGGACAGTTTTGAAAAGAAAGAAATAACCGCATCTGAATTGTTCGCAATCATACTCTTCAATTTGTTTTCTTTTCCACTTGTGCTATCATCATCAGCATCGCCATCAATATGATAAGCATTTTTCTCGTTATCAGCCGCTGTGAAATAGCCTAACAGATCGATACCGAAATCAGAAAGATACATTTGTTTTCCGCCAACAGAAACTCCAGCAGACATTACTGAACGAAGCCCAGAACTAATAGTGCTGATATCACTATCTCTTCTAAACAAGGCATCTTTGATTTTCTTCTCGTAATCCTCTACTTCAGAATCACTGAGAGCTTCTTTCTCTTCGTTAGTAAGCGGTTCATACCCTTTTGCAGAATCTGCATTATAAAGTTTATCCAATTCATTAATGATAGAATTATATTCTTTCAAGAAATTCTTAACTACATCATAAATTCCGTCCGTATCCTGTTCTGTTGTGACAGTAATGACCTCGTCATCTTTAGTAGTATTTAATGCAGTAATTGTAAGTCCATTTATATCAAATGTATTACTTGCATTCTTAAATTCCGCACCATTTAGTTCAATAACAGCATCCTGGGCAGTAATCTTTGTTGCTGTAGCACCAAACGCGCTTGGATTCGCCACAACTTCTGCCGCCTGTTTTGCCTTTCCATAGTACGAATCTTCCGTCTCTGCTTGCAGCTTAGCAGATGTTGCAGCCGTGGCCTCATCGCCCTCGCCACTTACAGTAATATATTCTTGAATTTGACTGAGATTTTCGTCGTATTTTGCAATATTGTTTTCTTGTGTTTCTTTATTCTTCGCATCTGACAAACGCGTAGAAATATCTTTAGCCTCATCTTTCAGCTGTTTTAATTCTTCCTCAGCTACTGTCTTTTCTTCCCCAGAGAGCTCCTTAATCTCAGCTTCTTTCGCTTTAATCGACTCATTTTTCGCATCCAGCTGACTCTTATATGTATCAGAAGATTCCAACGCATCTTTATCAGCATATTTATCAGTGATCTCATCCAATGCTTTCTGAGCAGCATTTTTCTTTACTGTAACATCTTTATATTGTTTGAGATAATTCGCAGTTTTTGCAGCAACCTCCGCATCAATCATCGACTTCATGTTCGCAATTGTAGCAGCCCTATCTCCATCAACATAATAAGATGCCCTTTTCTGGTATTCAGCCATTGCCCCTTTGTCGCTCACAAGATTTGTCTGGAGACCTAACCCCTGCAAAACTTTGGCGCCATTAGCATTATTTGCCAAGATGCTGAAATCATTTTTTTCGCCTGATTCTTTAGCACTTACAAAGAACCTTTGTTGCTTTGCATCAAAACTTGCATTAAGTCCTGCGTCTTTTAACTGATTTAATACATCCGAAATGGTAGATTCTTTACTGATATTGATATCCACTGTTTTATTTCCATTTTTCACAGTAAAACTACCATTTTCCAAATCAGCCATTCCACTAATATCTTTCAATTTGGACATTGCAGTCAAATTCTCTCCGGATTCGCTCTCCATTTTCCCTCCGGTCAAATATGCTGTTTTTGCGAGTTGTTTGATTTTTAATTCCTGAACACCATTTACCGCATTGTCACCAGTAAGAATACTAGCAGCACTTGAATTTGAAACTTTCGTGGTTTTCTTTGTGTACGCCGATGTAAATCTCATGCTAGAAAGGTATTTCGACTGAAGATTTTTTAACTTCTTATTTAAGTCAGTCCACGCAGTCTGCTTCCACTCTAATTTAATCTGAGCTTTTGTCTGTTTTTCAACTTTCTTTCTTCTAGCAGCAACTAACTCCTGGATAATACTATCTGTATCAAGTCCGGAATTCATGCCGGTTAATCTCATTGCCATTTCCGCACCTCCTTATCGCTTCTCGTCAACAAGGATACCTGCCATTTCCCATACTTTAGCAATCATATCCAACGTTTTTTCCGGTGGCAGTTCTTTTATAACTTTCTTGGTTGTTTTGTCAACAAGCTTGATGGTAATGCGATTCGTTCCCTCGTGAATACCAAATACAGCTTCCGAATTTCCCATTTGCTTATTGAAAGTCTCTACTGCTTTCTTTAATTGTTCGTTATTGGCAGACTGACCATTTGATCCACTATCCTGTCCATCAGTAGAATCTCCTTTTTGCTGAGCAGATTCCACAACACCAATTGATGTGTCTACCATCTTTGCTGTTTCCTGAGCAGATGCGTCCGTGTATTCTGCTGCAGGTTTTGTCGTACGCTCAACTGGCGTAACGGGCTGAACCTGTGACTGAGCTTGAATGCTCATCATACCTCCGATTGGTTCTAATGCCATCTCTTTTCACCTCCATGTGTTTGGAACAAGCTTAACTTGTTCAGTTACCATTGCTATCAAAGTGAACATTTCACCTAGTCTATATATTATAGTACAATCCACTACATATTTTCAAACATTTCTTTGCTGACATAGGCAAATTTATTTACTCTGTATATCGACCATTTCAGGCAAATATTTAGGGCTATAACGAAATAAGCCAAGCAATTTTTTGATTGCTTGGCTTAAACGCATTCTTTATTAAAACAAATCTTTCAAAGCATCTAATGTATCTGTCTCAGTTGCAGCTTTATTGGCCTCCTGAATCTGTACATATACTTCTTTACGATAAACAGGTACCTCACGAGGAGCGCTGATGCCAAGCTTTACCTGATCACCTTTAATTTCCAAAA
>JAKSSE010000067.1 GCA_024403255.1 Lachnospiraceae bacterium | reverse complement strand
CTGAGAAGGTTGGTGAGGAAGTTCGTAAGCTTTACAGCTGGAACAACGAAGATGACAAGCTCATCAATAACTAAGATTTAGATCTTAAAAATAAAAATATAAATTCGAGGGGCTGCTATGGCAGCCTTTCGATTTAAAGGAGACAAAATGGCAGAAGTATACAATCACAAAGTCATTGAGAAGAAATGGCAGAAGTACTGGGAGGAAAACGATACCTTCAAGACTGATGTTTGGGATTTTTCAAAACCTAAATATTATGCTCTTGATATGTTCCCATATCCATCAGGAGTAGGTCTTCACGCAGGACATCCAGAAGGATACACAGCAACAGATATTATGAGTCGTATGAAGAGAATGCAGGGCTACAATGTCCTACATCCAATGGGATATGATTCATTTGGTTTGCCAGCTGAGCAGTACGCAGTAAATACTGGAAATCATCCAGCTGAGTTTACTGACAAAAATATTCAGACATTTTCAAAGCAGCTTAAAGAGTTAGGTTTTGACTATGACTGGTCAAAGATGGTTGCTACTTCTGATCCTAAATTTTATAAGTGGACTCAGTGGATTTTCAAAAAACTTTATGAAAAAGGCTATGCAAAATACATCGATATGCCTGTAAACTGGTGTGAGGAACTTGGTACAGTTCTTTCAAACGATGAGGTTATTGATGGAAAGTCAGAGCGTGGTGGTTTCCCTGTAATTCGTAAGAATATGAAGCAGTGGGTTATTGACCAGCCAGCATTTGCAGAAAAGCTTCTTGAAGGTCTTAATGAGATAAACTGGCCTGAATCTACAAAAGAAATTCAGCGTAACTGGATTGGTAAGTCAATCGGTGTTGAAGTTAAGTTTGATATTGTAGGCGGCGGCGAGTTCTCTATTTTCACAACCTGTATTGAAACTATCTATGGTATTACCTTTATGGTTCTTGCTCCAGATGGAGACATCGTAAAGGGACTTATGGACAGAGTTGAAAATAAAGAAGAGGTTGAAGCATATATTGCTGAAACTTTAAAGAAAAATGATATGGATCGTACTGAGCTTAACAAGACCAAGTCTGGCTGTCAGCTCAAGGGCGTTTACTGTATCAATCCTGTAAATGGCAAGGAAGTTCCGCTTTTCATTGGTGATTTCGTCCTTGCAAGCTATGGTACAGGTGCTGTTATGGCAGTTCCAAGCCATGATCAGCGTGACTTTGAATATGCTATTGCTCATAACATTGAGATGATTCAGGTTATTGAGGGACGTGATGTTTCAGAGTCAGCTTTTGAAAAGCATGATTATCTTGGCAAGGGCTGTAAGCTTATTAATTCTGAAGAGTTTAATGGTCTTACTGTTGAAGAGGCAAAAGAGGCTATTACCCAGAAACTTGAGGGTATGGGAATTGCCAAGAGAGTAGTAAATTATCATTTCCGTGAGTGGATTTTTGCTCGTCAGCGTTACTGGGGTGAACCGGTTCCATGTGTTCATCAGGAAAATGGCGAGATTTACTTCCTTCCAGATGAGGAATTACCATTAGTTCTTCCTCCACTTGATGATTACAAGGGTAAAAATGGTAAGGCTCCACTTGAGAATGCAACTGAGTGGAAGCAGTATGATGCTAACGGAGTAAAGGGTGTTCGTGAGACTTCTACAATGCCTGGTTCAGCTGGTTCTTCATGGTATTACATGCGATATATTGATCCAGATAACGATAAAGAAATCTGTGATCCTGAGCTTTTAAAGCACTGGCTTCCAGTAGACCTTTATGTTGGTGGTCCAGAGCATGCTGTAGGACACCTTATGTATTCACGTATCTGGAACAGATTCCTTTATGATGAAGGCATCTCTCCAGTAAAAGAGCCATTCCAGAAGCTTGTTCATCAGGGAATGATTCTTGGCGAAAACGGTATCAAGATGGGTAAGAGATTCCCAGAATTTGTTATCAATCCTTCTGATATTGTAGAGGAGCTTGGTGCAGATACACTTCGTCTTTATGAAATGTTTATGGGACCTATCGAGGTTTCTAAGCCTTGGAATTCAAATAACGTTCAGGGTGCCAGACGTTTCATCAATCGTGTATTTACTTTCTTTAGCGAGAAAGAAAATATTGGCGGTGAGGCTAGTGCTGATTTAACAAGACTTTATCATCAGACCGTTAAAAAGGTTACAAATGACTTTGAGGTACTTGGTTATAATACAGCTATTTCTCAGATGATGATCTTTGTAAATGGTGTGTATAAAGAAGGAAAGTGCCCACAGGAGTTTGCAGATAACTTTATTAAGATGTTTAGCTGTATTTGCCCACATGTTGGTGAGGAAATCTGGGAGAAACTTGGTCATGACAATACCATAGCATATGAAGCTTGGCCAACCTATGATGAAGCTCTTACAATAGAAGATACTATTGAAATTGCTATTCAGATTAATGGTAAAGTTAAGGGCAATATCTCAATCGGTAGAAACGATGAGAAGGATGCAGTTATTGCAGCAGCAAAAGAAGCTGTTAGCGACAAGCTTATTGGAAATATTGTCAAAGAAATTTACGTTCCAGGACGTCTTGTAAATATAGTTCAAAAATAAGGAGGGATTTGTCATGGGTATGACAATGACACAGAAGATTTTAGCAGCTCATGCTGGACTTGAATCCGTAGTAGCAGGTCAGCTTATTGAGGCAAATCTTGATCTTGTTCATGGTAATGATGTTACAACACCTGTAGCAATCAAAGAAATGAAGAAAATGAAAGTAGAGCATGTCTTTGATAAAGACAAAATCTCTATGATCATGGATCATTTCGTACCAAATAAAGATATTAAATCAGCAGAAAACTGTAAGACTTGTAGAGAGTTTGCCTGCGCAGAGAATGTTACTCATTTCTACGATGTTGGTAAGATGGGTATTGAGCATGCTCTTATTCCTGAAATGGGTATTGCTGTAGCTGGTGACTGTATTATTGGAGCTGACTCACACACCTGTACTTATGGTGCACTTGGTGCTTTCTCTACTGGTGTTGGTTCTACAGATATGGCTGCTGGTATGGCAACTGGAAAAGCGTGGTTTAAAGTTCCTTCAGCTATCAAGGTTGAGCTTGTTGGAAAGAAGGCACCTTGGGTTTCTGGAAAGGATGTAATTCTTCATCTCATCGGTCTTATTGGTGTTGATGGAGCACTTTATAAATCACTTGAGTTCCAGGGTGAAGGCGTAAAAGAGCTTTCAATGGATGATCGTCTTGCAATTGCAAACATGGCAATCGAGGCAGGCGGAAAGAATGGTATTTTCCCTGTAGATGATATCTGCGAGGCATACCTTAAGGAGCATTCTTCAAGATCATATGTTAAGTATGAGGCTGATGCAGATGCAGAGTATGATGATGTAATCACAATTGATTTATCAAAGCTTCGTCCTACAGTAGCATTCCCACATCTTCCAGAAAATACTAAGACTATTGACGAGTGTGGTGAAGTAAAGATTGACCAGGTTGTAATTGGTTCATGTACTAATGGTCGTCTTGAGGATATGGAAGTTGCAGCTAAGATTCTTGAAGGTAAGAAAGTTGCTGATGGTATTCGTGTAATCATCATTCCAGCTACTCAGAAGATTTACCTTGAGTCAATGGAAAGAGGCTACTTAAAGACCTTTATTGAGGCTGGTGCAGTTGTTTCAACTCCTACCTGTGGTCCTTGCCTTGGCGGTTATATGGGCGTTCTTGCTGCAGGTGAAAGATGTATTTCATCAACCAACAGAAACTTCCTTGGACGTATGGGACATGTTGAATCAGAAGTTTATCTTGCAAGCCCTGCTGTTTGTGCAGCATCAGCAATTACAGGTAAAATTAGTGGACCTGAGGAGGTAATGTAATGGAGAACGCTAGAGGAACAGTATTTAAGTACGGTGACAATATAGATACAGACATCATTATCCCTGCTCAGTATCTTAATTCATATGACCCTAAAGAGCTTGCAGCACACTGCATGGAGCCAGTAGACGAAACTTTCCCACAGAGAGTAAAACCTGGTGATATCATGGTAGCTACCAAGAACTTTGGCTGTGGTTCATCAAGAGAGCATGCACCAATAGCTATTAAGGCTGCAGGCATCTCTGTAGTAATAGCAGATACATTTGCCAGAATTTTCTATAGAAATGCTATCAATATTGGTCTTCCAATTATTGA
>JAKSSE010000066.1 GCA_024403255.1 Lachnospiraceae bacterium | reverse complement strand
CAGCATTTAAGATGGTTGATACCTGTGCTGCTGAGTTTGAGGCTTCAACTCCATACTATTATTCAATTTACGATGGAATAAACGAGGCAAAAGAAACCCATCCAGAGAAAAAGATTCTGGTACTTGGCTCAGGTCCTATCCGAATTGGACAGGGTATCGAGTTCGACTTTTGTTCAGTTCATGCAACATGGGCATTCAAGAAGCTTGGCTACGAGACAATCATTATCAATAACAACCCAGAGACAGTTTCTACTGACTTTGATATTGCCGATAAGCTTTATTTTGAGCCACTCACAGCAGAGGATGTAGAAAGTATTGTAAATGTTGAAAAGCCTGACTGTGCAGTAGTACAGTTTGGTGGACAGACCGCTATAAAACTTACCGAAGCTCTTACAAAGATGGGAGTACCTATCCTTGGAACAAAGGCAGAAGATGTTGATGCGGCAGAAGATAGAGAACTTTTTGATAAGATTCTTGAGCAGACCGAAATTCCTCGTGCGGCTGGTGGAACTGTATACACTGCAGACGAAGCAATTGAGGTTGCAAATAGACTTAGCTATCCTGTACTTGTTCGCCCTTCATATGTACTTGGTGGACAGGGCATGCAGATTGCATTTAATGATGATGAAATCCGTAAGTTCATGGATATCATCAATACCTATGCACAGGATCATCCAATTCTTGTAGATAAGTATCTTCAGGGTAAAGAAATTGAGGTTGATGCTGTTTGCGATGGCGAGGATATCTTAATTCCTGGTATCATGCAGCATATCGAAAGAACAGGTATCCACTCAGGTGATTCGATTTCTGTATATCCAGCCTTCTCTATTTCAGAGAAAACAAAGGCTAAACTTACTGACTATACCAGAAGACTTGCAAAAGCACTTCATGTAATCGGACTTATCAATATCCAGTTCATTGTTATGGATGAAGATGTATACGTAATCGAGGTAAATCCTAGATCGTCACGTACTGTTCCATATATTAGTAAGGTTACTGGTATTCCAATTGTTGATCTTGCATCAAAGGTTATGACTGGACAGACTCTTCGTGGTATGGGTTATGAGCCAGGACTTGCTCCAGAAGCTCAGTATGTTGCAATAAAGATGCCTGTATTCTCATTTGAGAAGCTTCGTGGTGCCGAGATTTCTCTTGGCCCAGAAATGAAATCAACAGGTGAGTGTCTTGGAATCGCAACTACATTTGAGGAAGCACTTTACAAAGCATTCCTTGGAGCTGGAATTATTCTTCCAAAGCATAAGCAGATGATTATTACTGTTAACGATAAGGATAAGGAAGAATGTGTTGATATCGCAAGAAGGTTTGAAGCTCTTGGCTATATAATTTATGCAACAAGAAGTACGGCACAGTACCTTAATGACAGAGGCGTAAAGGCTAGACGAGTTAACAAGATTACCCAGGAATCTCCAAACGTTATGGATCTTATTTTAGGTCATAAGATTGATCTTGTTATCGATACCCCTACTCAGGGTCATGGAGATAAGACCAGAGACGGATTCTTAATTCGAAGAAATGCGATAGAGACCGGAGTTCATTGTATAACAGCTATGGATACCGCAAATGCTTTGGTTACAAGCTTAGAGAATGCAACCAAGGACTTCACTTTAGTTGACATTGCAACTGTAAAGAATATTTAAATTAATACCCCTCGATTTCGAGGGGTAATCTATTATTTAGGATTATGACAAGAGACGAATTTAAAAAACTTTGTGAAAGTAAAATAGTATTTTTAGATGGAGCGACTGGTTCAAATCTCCAGAAGAAAGGTATGCCAGCTGGAGTTTGCCCAGAAAAGTGGATTCTTGAAAATCCAAATGCAATTATTGAACTTCAGCAGGACTATGTTAAGGCTGGAAGCAATATTGTATATGCTCCAACTTTTACTGCAAATAAAATAAAGCTTGAGGAGTATGGTTTATATGATCAGATTGAGAAGATAAACCATGATTTGGTTGCTTTATCAAAGAAGGCTGTAGATGGTAAGGCGTATGTTGCTGGTGATATTTCTATGACTGGTATTCAGCTTGAGCCACTCGGAGAAATGAAATTTGAAACGCTTGTTGATATCTATAAAGAGCAGGCAGAATACTGTGTAGAGGCGGGGGTTGATCTTGTTGCAGTTGAGACAATGATGAGCCTTAATGAGACAAGAGCAGCCGTTTTTGCGATAAGAGAGGTTTGTGATTTACCTATTATCACAACGCTTACTTTTAATCCAGATGGAAGAACCTTGTATGGTACAGATCCTGAGACTGCATCTATTGTTTTATCTTCAATTGGAGTAGATGCACTTGGCGTAAACTGTTCTGTTGGCCCAGAAGCTATGGCTGAGACGGTTAAGCTTTTTGCAAAATGGACAAGTCTTCCTGTAATAGCAAAGCCAAATGCTGGTATGCCAGCTCTTCGTGATGGAAAAACAGTTTACGATTTGACTCCAGAGGATTTTGCAAAAGCAGGAAAGCTTTTGGTTGATGCAGGAGCCTCGATTTTAGGAGGATGCTGTGGTTCAACACCAGAGCATATAGGTGAACTTGTTAAGTCTGTTGGAAGTCTTCCAGTTCCAAAGCACGAGCCAAAATCCAGAAGAGTTCTTACTTCTGAAAGAAAGTATGTTGAGATAAAGTTAGATGGAAATTTCCATGTGGTAGGTGAAAGAATCAATCCTACTGGAAAGAAAAAGCTTCAGGAGGAACTCCGCGAGGGTAAACTCGACATGGTTTCAGATTTTGCAAGAAGCCAGGAAGAAAACGGAGCAACTATTCTTGATATAAATATGGGTACCTCAGGTATTGATGAGAAGGCAATGATGCTTGCTGCAATCAATGAGGTTTCTGGTATTGTGGATTGTCCACTTTGTATAGACTCATCACACGTGGATATAATCGAGGCTGCACTTCGTGTTTATCCTGGTCGTGCGCTTATAAATTCGATTTCTGGCGAAGCTGGAAGGGCAGAAGCTTTATTGCCACTGGCAAAGAAATATGGAGCTATGTTTATTGCACTTCCTTTATCTGAGGCTGGCCTTCCAAAATCAATCGAAGAAAAGCATGAGATTTTACATGGAATAATTGATAAGGCATTAGAATACGGTCTTACAAAGGAAGACATAGTTGTAGATGGTCTTGTAGCCACTGTCGGAGCTAATCCAAATGCCGCACTTGAGTGTTATGCAACCTTTGCACATTGCAAGGATGATTTAGGTCTTCCAACAATCTGCGGATTATCAAACGTATCTTTTGGTATGCCAGCAAGACCTTTTGTAAATTCAGCTTTTTTAGTTACAGCTATAGCTAAAGGCCTTACAATGGCTATTGCAAATCCAGATCAGGAAATGCTTATGAATCTTGCATTTGCTTCAGATATGCTTCTTAACAAAGAGGATGCTGCAGCAAGATATCTTGACAGGATGAATATGCTTGCTGAGCGTGGTCCTGTTGCAGCCCCAACTGCTGTTAGTAATACAGCGAAGGCGCCTACACCCTTAACAGCTTCAGCTGATCCTATGGCAGCTGATCCAGTTTATGACTGTGTACTTAAAGGAAAGAAAAACGCTATTGGTGCAGAAATCCAAAAGAAGCTGGATGCTGGTGAGGTGCCGGGTGACATTATAAATAACTACCTTGTTCCAGCTATAAACAAAGTAGGAGATTATTACGATCAAAAGAAATATTTCCTTCCGCAGCTTATTGCAGGAGCAAATGCAATGCAGGATGGAATGAAAGTATTAGAGCCACTTCTTGCAAAAGAAGATGGAGCAAAGGGTGATGTAGTAGTCTTTGCAACCGTTGAAGGCGATATACACGATATAGGTAAGAACTTATGTGTACTTATGCTTAAAAACTATGGTTTCGAAGTAATCGACCTTGGCAAGGATGTGCCAGCATCGGTTATTGTTGATGCTGCACTTGAAAATAACGCTGTTGCAATTGGCTTATCAGCTCTTATGACTACAACCATGATAAAAATGAAAGATGTAGTTGATATTGCAAAGGAAAAAGGCTGCGCTGCAAAGATAGCAATAGGCGGAGCATGCATTACTGATGACTATGCAAAAGAAATAGGTGCAGACGGTTATTCTGAGGATGCGGCCGGCTGTGTAAGGCTCATAAAAAAATTGCTTGAAGAGTAAGAAAAGTTCTTGACATTGGCTCTCTCTATGATATAATGACTCTTGTCGTTCGCGACATGGGATCTTAGCTCAGCTGGGAGAGCATCTGCCTTACAAGCAGAGGGTCACAGG
>JAKSSE010000065.1 GCA_024403255.1 Lachnospiraceae bacterium | reverse complement strand
TACCGTTCATCATATGAACTGCTACTGCACCAACTGGGTCATCAATTCTAAGCTTATGATCAAGTAACCAAACACCAAAGCAAACAAGTAATCCACCAACAGCACCGATAACTGTTGCACCGATTGCATCTGTTACATCACAACCAGCTGTAATAGCTACAAGACCTGCAAGTGATGCGTTAAGACACATTGAAACATCAGGTTTACCATATTTGAGCCATGTAAATACCATACATACGAATGTTGCTACTGCAGGAGCAATTGTTGTTGTTACAAAAATTGATGCAAGTTCTTCAACATCCTGAGCTGCTGCTCCGTTAAATCCGTACCAACCAAGCCAAAGGATAAATACACCAAGTGCACCAAGTGCTACGTTATGACCAGGAAAAGCTGTAACTTTGATTTTTCCATCTTTACCCTTTACAAACTTACCAATACGAGGTCCTAAGATAATTGCACCGATTAAAGCTGCGATACCACCTACCATGTGAATTGCACATGAGCCAGCGTAATCGTGGAATCCCATTGCTGTAAGCCATCCATCTGGTCCCCAGATCCAATGTGCTTCAATTGGGTAAACAACTGCTGAAATAATTCCTGAGTATACACAGTATGAAAGGAACTTTGTTCTTTCAGCCATAGCTCCTGAAACGATTGTTGCTGTTGTAGCACAGAATACAAGGTTAAAAATCCATGAAGACCAATCAAATGTTGAATAATCCTTAATAATCTGCCAATCTACTCTTCCACAAAAACCTGCAAGAGTATTCTCACCAAGTAAAAGAGCACCACCAATTAAGATAAACACTACAGTACCAATACAGAAGTCCATAAGGTTCTTCATGATGATATTTCCTGTATTCTTAACTCGTGTGAAACCAGCCTCAACCATTGCGAAACCAGCCTGCATCCAAAATACAAGAGCGGCTCCTATAAGGAACCAGACGCCCATAACTTCGCTTCTAACACCTTCTAAAATCTGAATATCCATAATTTCTCCTCCTATGTCTTAGAGAGGGGCCCACGAAGTGGGAAAGTCGGCTAAGACCTAGCGTAGCAAGTTTACTTGCGAAGCGCCCCCATGCTCTAGTCTATACAAAAGGCAGAAAACACGCGCGTCTTTCGCATGTTTTCTGCCCCATTGCAGTTTAATTTTTTATCTTCTTATCTCACACCGAAAAGTAATTTTCCGTATGAAGGATATGGCCAAGCCTTCTGCTCTGCAATCATCTCCATAGCATCTGAATGAGCTCTTACCTCTTCCATATCTGGGATAATTACGTCTCTGCAGAAATCTGCAAGCTTTACAACATCTGTGATGTCATTGCCCTTAACCTCATCAGCCTCAAGCTTCTTAACAGCCTTATACATTGCATCAAGCTCTGTTGAAACATCCTTAAGAGTACCCTTCTCGTACTGGCAAGGAGCCTTAGCTGCGCTCTTCTTTGCAATTGCATCAGCAAGCTCTGCTGTAAATCTGCTCATTGCAGGAAGGATGTCCTTATTTGCCATATCAAGCATTGTAAGTGCTTCAATATGAATGAGCTTTGAGTAGTTCTCAAGTCTAACTTCATGTCTTGCTTCAAGCTCTACATCAGAGAATACTTTATGCTTCTTGAAGAGTGCCACGTTCTTCTCATCAAGGAGATGAGCAACAGCATCTGGAGTTGTCTTGTAGTTTGAAAGGCCTCTCTTCTTAGCTTCCTTAACCCATGCATCATCATATCCATCGCCGTTAAAGATGATTCTCTTATGATCCTTAAATGTCTTCTGTACAAGCTTATGAAGTGCTGTCTCAAAATCCTTTGCCTTCTCAAGCTGTCCTGCAAACTCATCAAGAACTTCTGCAACTGCTGTATTAAGAACTGTGTTACAACATGAAATAGAATCTGAAGAACCAAGTGATCTAAGCTCGAACTTGTTTCCTGTAAATGCAAATGGTGAAGTTCTGTTTCTATCTGTTGTATCCTTAGGAAGTCTTGGGATTGTATGAACACCAAGCTTAAGTGTTTCCTTATCTCCCTTTGCGTATGGCTTATCTGTCATAATCGCATCAACTACTGCCTGAAGGTCTGTTCCAAGGAACATTGAAACGATTGCTGGAGGTGCCTCATTAGCACCAAGTCTGTGATCGTTTCCTGCTGTTGCTACTGAAATTCTGATAAGATCCTGATACTCATCAACTGCCTTAATTACAGCTGCAAGGAAAAGTAAGAACTGAGCGTTCTCATATGGTGTCTCACCTGGATCTAAAAGGTTAATACCTGTGTCTGTAGAAATAGACCAGTTATTATGCTTACCAGAACCGTTAACTCCTGCAAATGGCTTCTCATGAAGAAGACAAACCATACCATGCTTCTTAGCAACCTTCTGCATAAGCTCCATTGTGAGCTGGTTGTGATCTGAAGCAATATTTGTTGTAGAGAAAACTGGTGCGAGCTCATGCTGAGCTGGTGCAACCTCGTTATGCTCTGTCTTTGCTAAAATACCAAGCTTCCAAAGTTCATCGTTAAGATCCTTCATGTAAGCCTGTACTCTAGGCTTGATTGCTCCAAAGTAATGATCATCAAGCTCCTGTCCCTTAGGTGCACGGCATCCAAAAAGTGTTCTTCCTGTATATATCAAGTCTTTTCTCTGATCGTATAATTCCTTATCTACAAGGAAGTACTCCTGCTCAGGACCAACTGTTGTCTTAACCTGTTTAACATCATCATGTCCAAAAAGCTTCAGTATTCTTACGGCCTGCTTTGAAATAGCCTCCATAGATCTTAGCAGAGCAGTTTTCTGGTCAAGAGCCTCGCCGCCGTATGAACAGAATACTGTAGGTATATAGAGGACGCCTTCTTTAACGAAAGCATAGCTTGTTGCATCCCAAGCTGTATATCCTCTTGCTTCAAAGGTAGCACGAATGCCACCTGATGGGAAGGAAGACGCATCAGGCTCACCCTGCATCAGCTCCTTACCAGAAAACTCCATAATTATCTTTCCACCATCCTTAGGTGAAATAAAGCTATCATGCTTTTCTGCAGTTACACCTGTCATTGGCTGGAACCAATGTGTATAATGTGTAGCGCCCTTGCTAATAGCCCAGTCCTTCATAGAATTAGCTACAACGGTTGCTACCTCAGCATCAAGAAGCTCTCCATTTTTAATTGTCTTCTGGAGTGCCTTGTAAGTCTGCTTTGGAAGAAGTGCTTCCATTGTGGCATCATCAAAAACCATTGATGAAAATAGTTCTGTTACATTACTCATGAATTTTTCCCTCCTTGTTTAATAACGGGCTTTAACCCGAAAATTTTAAAAAGAAAAAGAGCCCAATGCACGTAAATAAAATGCATTGACTCCTTTGTCAAAAAAAATGGTCGCAGAAACTTTCATTTCTACGACCTCTTTGTCTTTACAAAAGATACCACTTAAGTGTTATATTGTCAACATTTTTTTATTACTAGATATTTTTCTGTGCTATTCATCCTTCCCAGCCATATTTTTTTAGATCAACTTTTCCGTCATTCACTTCTATTCCATCTGCCTCTAATAAATTTTGCTGAACCGTTTTCCCTCCAAAGGCAAAGCTTCCAGAGAGCTCTCCCTTTGAGTTGACAACTCTATAACATGGAATTGTATCTGGATCAGGATTATTATGGAGGGCATTTCCAACTGCCCTTGCCATTTTTTTATCTCCAGCAAGTCCTGCTATAGTTCCATATGTTGCTACCCTACCAGCTGGTATTTTCTTTACCGCTTCATATATTCTTTTAGAAGGTGTATCACTAATAATGTCGTAGCTTTCAGCAATCATCCTTTTTATTTCGTCAGAAGGAATGCTGCCATCAAGAATGACTGTATTCCAGTGCTCTTTATTTTGATGATATCCAGCTATAACTGACTTATACTGCTGCCGCCATAAATCTCTCCATTCTGGATTAACCTTCAAATTTATACATACATATCCATCCTTTTCGTACGTCCAAAGGAAAGCCTTCTTATTTAATGAATATCTGATTAGCTGCCAATTTTGATCATGAAATGGAGCATCCAAATATGTGTTTTCAAATGAAAGGCCATATTCTAAGGCCTCTTCTCTTGTAGTCATCTTCTATTACCGCCTATATATTAGAAACTGAATTTTTGTTAATCCGCAAACAAAGAATTCTATCGCTTCGTTACGCTTTACTAATTATACTATAAGTATTTAGACTATTTCTATTGACAAAAAATACTTTGTAGATTTAGAATATCAAACGAACAAAGACGTTTACCGACGGCTATGCCGTCTTGGTAGGCGTCTTTTTCTTTTT
>JAKSSE010000064.1 GCA_024403255.1 Lachnospiraceae bacterium | reverse complement strand
TCTGAAGCTTGTAGGCTGTGTAAAACTCATCAAAGCTTACCATGTCCTCAACCTCGCCGGTCTGAGGACCAATCTGTTCTCCGGCGTCATAGCCGTTTGAGAAAACCAGCTCCAGAGGACGACACATGTTAAAGAATGCCGCATCATGCCAGCCCATGGTCTTGCCGGCAACCTGAGGCTCAACGCATCCGATAATGTCATAGCAGCGAGCCTCCTCAAGAGGTATGCCCCGTGACATCAGCGAAGGAATGATAACCTCATCATTATAGTAGGCAGGAAGTCCGATTCCGCTTCTGGTTACCTCAGCGGCTCTAAGCAAAAGCTCGTAGGGTGTGCCGTTCCATACACGGATGGAAAGTGAAGGCATCGGTAAAAATACATGCAGTGAAGCATCCAGACACATGAAGGACAGGTCATTTGTTACATCCATCCCCTCTGCATTCTGACCGCCGACTATCAAATTCTGAAACAGGCTGTATCCTGCAAAGCCTTTGGCACTCTCTCCGTCTCTGCATTTATTCAGGTCATTAAGCTTAACCCAGAAGCAATCAATCAGCTCCTGTGCAAAGTTTCTGGTCAGTTTGCCCTTCTCCATATCTGCACGATAATAAGGATATAAGAACTGGTCAAAGCGGCCCGGAGAAATGGAATGTCCCGATGATTCAAGCTGTAAAAGCTGCTGAACAAACCAAAAGCTCTGTATTGCTTCGTAAAAGGTCTCTGCTCCCTTTGCAGGAACATGACTTACATTTTCGGCAATGTGCAAAAGCTCTGATTTACGTTTTGGATCTGTACACTTTTCAGCCATGCCCTTTGCAAGACGCTCATATCGCTTTGCATAATTGATTACGGCATTACAGCTGATAATCATAGCCTCAAGAAGCGCTGTCTTTGTAGCATAGTCCGCATCTCCGAAGGAGCATTTTGCAAGTTCGTTTTCGGCCTTCTCTCTGATACCCTCAAAGCCGATTGCAAGCACTTCATCATACTTAACGGTAATGTGGCCTACACCGTTGTAGAAATAATTTCCGGTGGTAAAAATATTATGCTGAATAGCCTTTAAGGCTTCATCAGCCATATAAGCGGTTGCAAGCTCACTGGTGGTACGTCCCTTCCAGTATTTATCAGCCTCCCTTATTTCCGCCTTTGCCTTTTCGGAAATAAAAAAGGGATCTGCCTCTCTGGTTGCTACCGTATCAAATTCAGCTTCAAGCCATTCGTAGGAAAATTCGGGGTAAGTCTGACAGCCTCTCGGCGCCAAAGTTGAACTTCCGACAATCAGTTCATCCTTTCTGATAATAATCGGAATTTTTTCAAGTATATGAGAAAAGGCCTTGGCGCGCCTAAGTACCATAGGCTCTCCTTCGGTCTCCTTATAAGATTCTGTAACAAGAATTGCACGTGCAGACTCAATCTCAGGCATCTTTGCAAATAAATCATGCACAAGCCTGTCGATTCTGTCAGTTTTAGGTTCTCTGAAACTGTTATACTTCATTTTACACCCTCATACTAAATATTGTATGAAAATCAACAATAAATACATAATCACACGTTTACATAATGTGGTTTTGCGCATAAAAAGTCCACAAAACTCCAATATTTGCCTAAATTATAGCCCTGCATCAGACATATGTCAATAATATTTTTGTGGTTTTGTGTGGTTTTGTGTTGCGTTTCGCTTTAAATCTCACATTTTATGTAAACCTCATATATATTGTGGTATGGGATTAATAAAGCTTTGCTTTACGATATTTCCCCGGGGATGAATCCGGCCTTTTTACTCTGCAGTTCGATTTTCAGCCTTTTCATCCGGCTTTCCTGTACGGTTTAACAAAACTTCTGTCGAAAAAACAAAAAATCCCCCTTCGTACTGAAGGGGGATAGATAAACAATATTAGATGCTCTCTGCAATTTCAAAAATGAGACGCTCTGTTTTTTCCCAGCCAAGACAGGGGTCTGTTATGGACTGACCATATACATTGCCGCCAACCTTCTGGCAACCGTCTTCGATATAGCTTTCAACCATAAAGCCTTTAACCAGCTTCTTTGCGTCGGAATTCTTCTTGCAGTAGGAAAGAACTTCTCCGATAATGCGAGGCTGCTCAAAGGGATTTTTGCCGGAATTTGAGTGATTTGTATCGATTATAACACCCGGATTTTTCAGCTCCGTCTTAGCATATGCTTCATGAAGTCTGATGACGTCTTCATAATGATAATTAGGATATGCAACACCGTTAACATTATTGTAGCCGCGAAGAATTGCATGAGCGTAAGGATTGCCATAGGAATGACCTGCCCAGCCGCGATATATAAAGGAATGACCGTTCTGAGCTGCAGTAATGGCATTCATCATGACGGAATAATCTCCGGAGGTGGGGTTCTTCATACCTACAGGAACCGAAATAGCACTTGCTGTAAGTCTGTGTTGCTGGTCTTCTACGGATCTTGCACCTACTGCAACATATCCGAGCAAATCATCAATATACTTGTAATTTTCAGGATAAAGCATTTCATCGGCACAGGTAAGTCCCGATTCCTTCATAGCCTTCATATGCATTTCGCGGGTAGCAATTATTCCCTTGAAAAGATCAGGTTTTTCATTGGGATTGGGCTGATGCAACAGTCCCTTATATCCGCCGCCTGTGGTTCTTGGCTTGTTGGTATATATTCTGGGGATAATAAAAATCTTCTCCTGAACCTTCTCAGATATGTTCCTTAACCTGGTGACATAATCCAGTACACTGTCCTCTTTATCTGCGGAACAGGGTCCGATAATAAGGACAATTCTGTCATCCTCTCCACTAAGAATTTTCTTAAGCTGAACATCTCTCTTTTCAAAAATTTCTGTCATTTCAGCAGTCATGGGATACATTTCCTTGACTTCCATCGGAATTGCCAGCTTACGTTCAAAATCCATATTCATGGTAAATTCACTCCTCAAATAAGTACTGCATATGCAATTATAAGTCTGTTCGTACTTATTTACAACCTCATTGATTTTTTGTAAAAAAAAGACCCGTAAGCCTTAGCCTACGGGTCTGAATTCAGCTTTAATTAGCCCTGCATCTGCTTTGCAACTTCTTCAGCAAAGTTTTCGTTCTTCTTTTCCATACCTTCGCCAACTTCGTAACGAACCATCTGTGCAATTACGAGTTCCTTTGATACGGATGCAAGATACTGACCAACAGTCTGCTTGCCGTCTTCAGCCTTAACATAGGTCTGATCAAGAAGGCAGATTTCCTTTAACTGCTTGGAAACACGTCCGTCAACAAGGCCGGCGAACATCTTCTCGCCAACGATGGATTCCTTATCAGCCATTGCTAACTCACCTAACTGAGCCTTAGCTGCATCTGATACGAAGTTCCATACAAAGTTCATGTTGCTCTTGTGCTCTTCGAAAGCAGCAACATCTTCTGCACTCCAAACACCTGCCATTGCCTTGTCAAGTAACTTCTGAAGGATGGGCTTGGGAAGAGTTGCAGCATCATTTAATGCGCTGTCAATGGTGATTTCCTTAATCTTTGCAAGTTCATCAGCAGAGATATCATTTCTGCTAACATACTGAGGGTTCATTGCTGCAACCTGCATTGCAACATTTGTAAGAGCTTCCTTAATAGCATCGGAGTTGCCTGCACCGTTAGCTGCAACCAAAACGCCGATACGTCCGCCGCCGTGGATGTATGAAACAACACACTCGCCGGATACTTTAGCAAATCTTCTGATAGAAAGCTTTTCACCGATTGTAGCGGTCTTCTCAATAAGGGTATCCTTTAATCCGTTTTCGCCAAGTAATGCTTCAACATCAGCTGCATTTGAAACAAGAGCCTGATTTGCTACTGACTGAACGAACTCCTGGAAAGTTTCATTCTTTGCAACGAAGTCTGTTTCAGAGTTAACTTCTACAACACAAGCGGTTGTATCGCCAAGTGCTACTCTGCAGATACCTTCAGCTGCGATTCTGCTTGCCTTCTTCTCAGCCTTAACAGCACCGCTCTTCTTAAGGAAGGTAACAGCTTCTTCCATATTGCCATCGGTTTCGGTAAGAGCCTTCTTACACTCCATCATGCCGGCACCGGTAAGTTCACGTAATTCTTTAACCATGCTTGCAGTAATTGCTGCCATGATAATATCCTCCTGATAATATATTTTGATTGATAAATTAAGCCTGTGCTACTTCTTCAATATCGGTAGCTGCAACTTCTGCATCAGCATTAGCATCTGCAGCAACTGCGGTCTCGCCCTGGTTAGCTTCGATAACAGCGTCTGCCATCTTAGCAACGATAAGCTTTACGGCTCTGATAGCATCATCATTACCGGGAATGATATAGTCAAGTTCTTCAGGATCACAGTTGGTATCACCAATACCAAGTAAGGTAATTCCAAGTGAGTGAGCTTCCTTAACACAGATGTGCTCCTTCTTGGGATCTACAACAAAGATAGCATCGGGAATTCTCTTCATTTCCTTGATACCGCCAAGGTTCTTTTCAAGCTTATCCCATTCCTTCTTTAACTCAATAACTTCCTTCTTGGGAAGAACATCGAAGGTGCCGTCTGTAGACATAGTCTCAATTGCCTTTAAACGTGCAATTCTGGACTGGATGGTCTTGAAGTTGGTAAGCATACCACCAAGCCATCTCTCATTTACATAGTACATTCCGCAACGCTCAGCTTCAGTCTTAACTGCATCCTGTGCCTGCTTCTTGGTACCAACGAAAAGAATTGTACCACCCTGTGCAACGATATCAGAAATTGCATTGTAAGCTTCGTCTACCTTGCCTACAGACTTCTGAAGATCGATGATGTGGATACCGTTTCTCTCGGTGAAGATGTAGGGAGCCATCTTAGGGTTCCATCTTCTGGTCTG
>JAKSSE010000063.1 GCA_024403255.1 Lachnospiraceae bacterium | reverse complement strand
AGAGCTTTTCTGTCTCCTGTGGAGTAAGAACTGCTGTAGGCTCATCAAGAATAAGTATATCAGCCTGTCTAAATAATACTTTAACTATCTCTACTGTCTGCTTCTCAGATACCGACATATCATATATCTTCTTATTAGGATCAACCTCGAATCCATACTTGTCGCATATTTCCTTTATTTTTGCCTGCGCTGCTTTAATATCAAGCTTTCCTGGCAATCCAAGCACTATATTTTCTGTCGTTGTAAGTACATCTATAAGCTTAAAGTGCTGATGTACCATACCTATTCCAAGATCAAATGAATCTTTTGGTGATGCAATTACCACTTCACGTCCATTAATCTCGATATGTCCTTCATCAGGATAATAAATACCTGACAACATGTTCATTAATGTTGTCTTACCGCTACCATTTTCACCCAGTATGGATAGAATCTCGCCTTTATATATATCAAAGGTGACATCCTTGTTAGCCACTATATCACCAAAGGTCTTGGTAACATTTTTAAATGAAACTGCAAGTTCACTCATCACTTGATCCTCTCATAGTCTATTAATAAAAAAACAAAGGGCGACGTAATAACCGCCGCCCTTTATAATACTATATTTTAGTATGCCACATCAAGAAGTGTTATACCATCAATCTGTAAATCGAAGTAAGGTGCTGATCTGAATCCTTCAGCTGATTCTGCAAAATATCCATCCTTAATAACTTCTGTATCAGGTGTGTAATCAGCATCAGTATCAACATCTGCCATATAGCTGTCAAGCTTAGAACCATCAACTGTGAATGTAGCTGTATCAAATACATGAAGTGTACCAGCTTCAATCTTAGCCTTTGCTTCTTCAACTGCTTCCTTAGTTCCGTCAGCAATTGCTGTACCAAAGTCTGTAAGAACTACTGAACCAGTTGCAATTGTACCATTGTAATCTGTAGCAATCTTCTCACCCTTTTCAACACTTTCGATAAGGTATGTGAAGTAAGGAACCCAGTTGATTCTTGAAGATACAAGGAATGTGTTTGGACAAGCTGTTGCAGTTGAACCATTGTATGATACGTTAGGTACGCCTGCTGTTTCACAAGCTGTTGGAGCACCCATTGAATCTGCATGCTGTGAAATAAGTACACAACCATCCTCGATAAGCTTATTAGCGCCTTCCTTTTCAGCTGTCTCATCATACCATGAACCTGTAAATGTAACCTTCATTGTAACTGATGGGCATACTGACTTAGCACCTAAATAGAATGATGAATATCCTGAAATAACCTCAGCGTATGTATAAGCACCGATGTAACCCATAACAGCCTGATCTTCTGTGATATCACCGTTTTCAATCATTTCGTTAAGCTTCATACCAGCTGCGATACCTGCAAGGTAACGTCCCTCGTAGATTGAAGCGAATGCATTGTGGAAGTTTGCAAGGCCTTCTGTATGAGCCTTTGTTCCTGTAGCGTGGCAGAACTGAATTTCTGGGAATTCCTTAGCTGCCTCGATCATGTAATCCTCATGACCAAATGAATCTGCGAAAATGAAGTTACATCCAGCATCTGCAAGCTCACATGCTGCTTCGTAACATTCCTGTCCCTCTGGGATATTTGTCTTTGTAATGTATTCAACACCTGTAGCTTCACATGCTGCCTTAGCTGCATTCATGAAGTTTAAGTCATATGTTGAATTCTCATCATGAAGGAAAATAAATCCAGCCTTTACACCCTGAAGTGCAACTGGCTCTTCAGTTGTAGCTGGCTCTGCAGCATCTGCTGTCTCTTCTGCTGCTTCTGCCTCTGCTGGAGCACTTGTGTTAGCTGCTGGAGCAGCTGCTGACTGTCCACATCCTACGAGCATTGAAGCTGTAAGAGCGACTGTCATGAAAATACCTAATAATCTTTTCATAATTTCTCCTCTCCCTGGTGCTAAAGCACCATACAATTCCTCATGTCCTTTCGGACAATTGTTAAATAAATCAAACACCAAAAGTATATCTCTAAAAATCCATAAAAGTCAATGAACGTAATATATAGAAATAATACTTTCGGTGTTTGTGTTTTTGCACATTTTCACAAATGTACTCAGTATATTCTTAATGCACTAATAAACCAGTGCAGCATTTATTTGTTCTCTTTAAACGCCTCATAGAACAGATGCGCCACATCCTTTTTATTTTGAGGATGAAGCTCTGTAGGTATTGCTGGAAGAGACGTCGTAGGAATTAGATATACCCCATCGATTTCATCTGCACACTTATGCTGAACCGCTCTGATGCCAGCATAAACATCTTCAGATAAAACTGGTCCGTCGCCAAGATATTTAGCAACCTCTGCTGTGTAGAAAGGCAAATCATTATTAAAGAGACTTCTCCACTCATCTGTCATAGCCTTAAACAAAATATCATAATATTCTGGCCTTCCGCTATTTGATTCTCCCTGATAGAAAAGTACAGCGTCAAAGCTGAGTCCACGAAGTGGTGAAATCATAGTATTATATAGCGCTGTTGGATTCCAAATAAAGAAAGTAGGTCCCTCAAGAGCCTCGCACTTAGCTCCTTCTCTAACCTTCCACTCTCCACTGATTTCTTGTTCCCATTCGTAATATTCACTATCAAGAGCACCTCTTAATGCATCCTCTGATGTATCCTTATAAACACTTAACTTATATGGCATTTCTGGAAGAAGTCCGCCAACATTTGCATCCATTCCAAGACGAATTGTGATTGTGTTTTCACCTTCCTTTAAAAGGCCTGCTTTCACATAGTATCTACTCTGAAGGTATCTGTACTCTGTAGTACCTACATACTCTCCATTCACATATGTGAAGTCAAAATCAACCATTGTTCCCAGATACAACATCGCATCTCTTCCAGCATATTCCTTTGGCACATTAACTGTCTTCTGAAGCCACAACGTACCAAAATGCTTCTCCCATTTTGTATCCTTTAAATATCTTGGAAAAGAAATTGTATCAAAGTCTGTCGTCCACTGACTCTTCATCCATTCATCTTTCAAACCAGGATCACTAGCATCCAAAGACTTATGCCACTCTTCGCCACGCTTTAAATCCTCTTTTTCTGTAGTCTCAATATATCCAGGCTGTTTGTTTTTATTAAGAAGCTCTTCATAACAGAAAATACAACCCATGTTTTTATTTTTATCGCACTCGCCTTTTACATCGACTGTGTCACGAATAACCTTCGCCTGCTTCAATAGGTTTTCTTCGCTCATAAAAGATTCAACTGGCGCTCCACCCACTGCAGTATGCACAAGACCTACTGGTACACCATCATTTTCATACTTTTCTTTTGCAAAATAGTATCCAATTGCTGAAAACTCTCCTATACTTTCAGGACAAGCTGAAGTCCAGGCTCCATCGCTTATAGGGACTGACTTACCAGAAAAATCATAAACATGAGGAACGTTAAACATTCTAATGTCGTCGTTTTTCTCATAGCGCAAAGCCTTAGCATTTGTATCCGGCATCATATTTATTGTAAGTTCCATATTTGACTGTCCACCTAAAAGGTACACATCACCAAATCGAACATTATTTGCAGTGATTTTCTCATCTTTGCCTGTAATCACTATAGAATAAACGCCCTTTAATGAAAATGGATTGATTTCAAGTTCCCAATTTCCTTCTGCATCAGCAGCACATGAAGCACTCCAAAGTTCTTTATCATTTTCACATAAAGAAACAGTAATATTTTCTAAAGGATTAGCAGTTCCATATACTAAATTCTTTTTATCTCTTTGTAAAATCAAATTATCAGAAAACAACCTTGATACTGTCATCTTTCAATACTCCTATAAAATCATTTCCCCCACAGAGAAATCTCTATGGGGGATAATATAAAATCTTGATTTTGAGCTAATACTAGTTCTTCTTGCTATCCTCGTAAGCATTCTTAGCTTCTGCGATTCCAGCCTTTGCACCAGCAGCTGCTGCGTTACCAATGCTCTTTGCCTCGTCTGCAACCTTACCAGCTACATCCTTTGCAACTTCTACTGCTTTACCAGCTGCATCCTTTGCAACCTCTACAGCCTTACCAGCTGCATCCTTTGCCTTGTCTGCTGCATCTTTTGCCTTATCCTTAATGTCCTTTGAATCCTTTGGAGCTGCTCCAGCTGCGATTGCTGCCTGAGCTGCTGCAAGTCTTGCGATAGGTACACGGAATGGTGAACATGATACATAGTCAAGACCAATCTTATGACAGAACTCAACTGATGAAGGATCTCCACCGTGCTCTCCACAAATACCAATGTGAAGGTTAGGATTAACTGGCTTTCCAAGCTTTATAGACATCTCCATGAGCTTACCAACACCTGTCTGGTCAAGCTTAGCAAATGGATCGTTTTCGAAAATCTTTGTATCATAGTAAGCCTCAAGGAACTTACCTGCATCATCTCTTGAGAAACCAAATGTCATCTGTGTAAGGTCGTTTGTACCGAAGCAGAAGAACTCAGCTTCCTTAGCGATTTCATCAGCTGTAAGTGCAGCTCTAGGAATCTCAATCATTGTACCTACTTCGTACTTAAGATCAATGCCTGATGCTTCGATTTCCTCATCTGCTGTCTTAACAACAACTGCCTTAACCTGCTTTAACTCCTTAACATCACATACAAGTGGAATCATGATTTCAGGCTTAACGTTCCAATCTGGATGCTTCTTTGAAACTGAAACTGCAGCTCTGATAACTGCTCTTGTCTGCATTCTAGCAATTTCAGGATATGTAACAGCAAGTCTGATTCCACGGTGACCCATCATAGGGTTAAACTCGTGAAGTGAATCAATTAACTCCTTAATCTGCTCAACGCTCTTGCCCTGCTTATAAGCAAGCTTTGTCATATCCTTCTCTTCTGTAGGAACGAACTCATGAAGAGGTGGATCAAGGAATCTGA
>JAKSSE010000062.1 GCA_024403255.1 Lachnospiraceae bacterium | reverse complement strand
CAGGCGCAATATTTATGAAAAGCTAACAACAAGGTTAGAGCCCGACAGGGGAACTGGCGGCTAACGATACCCCCCACATACGAGCACGAGCGAAGCGAAGTGCGAGTATACTCCCTCGGACAAACCTTACATAAACCATGTAACCACAATCATAAAACATAAAGGAGAAATGTAATGGATAAGAAAGAATTTGCATTAAAAAAGCATGAGGAATGGAACGGAAAGATTGAACTTGGTCTTCGCTGTGAAGTAAACAACATGGATGACCTATCAGTAGCGTACACACCAGGCGTAGCTGAACCATGTTTAAAGATTAGCGATAATACAGATCTTTCATACACATATACACGTCGTGGAAATCTTGTAGCAGTAGTTACAGATGGAACAGCAGTTTTAGGACTTGGCGACATCGGACCAGAAGCTGGAATGCCAGTTATGGAAGGAAAGTGTGTTCTCTTTAAGCGCTTTGGAAATGTAGATGCTTTCCCACTTTGTGTTCGTTCAAAAGACGTTGATGAAATCGTAGATACAGTTGCACTTCTTGCAGGTTCATTCGGTGGAGTTAACCTTGAAGATATTTCAGCACCTAGATGTTTCGAAATTGAAAAGAAGCTTAAAGAGCGTTGCGATATTCCAATCTTCCATGATGACCAGCACGGAACAGCAGTAGTTGTTCTTTCTGCTATGATTAATGCATTAAAGCTTGTTAATAAAAAGATTGAGGATATCGAAGTAGTTGTTAATGGTTCAGGAGCTGCTGGTATCGCCATTACAAAGCTTCTTATGAAGACAGGACTTAAGAACGTAGTTCTTTGTGATACAAAGGGTGCAATCTATGATGGAAGAGATAACTTAAATCCAATAAAGGCAGAGATGGCTAAGATTTCAAATCTTAACAAAAAGCAGGGCGGTCTTGCCGATGTTATTAAGGGAGCAGATGTATTTATCGGTGTTTCAGCTCCAGGCGTGCTTACAGCAGACATGGTAGCTACAATGGCAAAGGATCCTATCGTTCTTGCAATGGCTAACCCAGTTCCAGAAATTATGCCAGAGGAGGCAAAGAAGGCAGGAGTTGCAGTTATGGGTACTGGACGTTCAGACTTCCCTAACCAGATCAACAACGTACTTGCATTCCCTGGAATCTTTAGAGGTGCTTTAGATGTTAGAGCAAGTGATATTAACGATGAAATGAAGCTTGCTGCAGCATATGCAATTGCATCAATAGTTTCAGATGATGAGCTTTGCCCAGAGTATATTATTCCAAACTCATTTAATGAAAAGGTTACACCTGCAGTAGCAAAGGCAGTTGCCGAGGCTGCAAAGAAGACAGGCGTAGCTAGAATCTAATTTGGTATATTATTTATAAATTATGATATTTGAACTAATCGCTCCATGCCATTTTGGCATGGAGTCAGTGCTTAAAAGAGAAATAAATGACCTGGGATATGAAATCACCAGAGTCGAAAATGGAAAGGTTTATTTTAAGGGAGACGAGTCTGCAATATGTAGAGCAAACGTGTTCCTTAGAAGTGCTGAGCGAATTCTGATAAATTGTGGTTCGTTCACAGCAAAGACATTCACGGAGCTTTTTGACGCAGTCGAGGCAATTGATTGGTCTAAATATATTCCGAAAGATGGCAAATTCTGGGTTGCTAAAGCAGCAAGTGTTAATTCGGCTCTGTTTTCACCATCAGACATTCAGTCAATTATAAAAAAAGCGATGGTAAAAAGCCTTTCTAAGGTGTATGGAATAGAGCATTTTGCCGAGACGGGAGCCAGTTATCCGTTCAGAGTTTTCTTGATGAAGGACGAAGTGACAATTGGACTTGATACTACAGGTGAGTCGCTCCATAAGCGTGGATATAGAAAGCTTGTGAGTAAAGCGCCTGTAGCAGAAAATCTTGCAGCCGCAATGATCATGCTGACACCATGGAGAGGAGATAGAATTTTAATAGATCCTTTCTGCGGTAGTGGCACCATTCCAATTGAGGCAGCGATGATAGCTGCAAATATTGCTCCTGGTATGAATAGGGACTTCATTTCACAGGACTGGGATAATTTTATTAAGAGAAAAAATTGGTATGAAGTCTCAGATGAAGCCAGAGATCTTGTGAATCTGAATATAGAAACGGATATTCAGGGATTTGATATTGATGGGGATATTATTAAATCGGCAAAACAGAATGCTCAGCTCGCAGGAGTGGAGAAACTGATACATTTCCAGAAACGTCCAGTCAGTGAACTTAATCATCCGAAAAAATATGGTTTTATTATCACAAATCCACCCTATGGTGAGAGGATCGGAGATAAAGAAATATTGCCTAAGCTTTATACCGAACTAGCTGAAGGTTATAAGCGACTTGATAGCTTTAGCGCTTATATTATTACAGGATACTCAGATGTAGAAAAATATATGGGTAGAAAAGCGGACAAGAATCGTAAGATTTATAATGGAATGATGAAAACATATTACTATATGTTTATGGGGCCTAAGCCACCGAAAAAACCTAGGGAGAACTGATATGACAAAGATTATTTTTGCCACAGGAAATAAAGGTAAAGTCAACGAAATAAAAGAAATACTTAAGGATGTAGATGCTGAAATCGTCACTATGAAGGAAGCAGGCTACGACATAGATGTCGAAGAAAATGGCACAACTTATGAAGAGAATGCCGTTATTAAAGCAAAAGCTATTATGGAGGCATCAGGCTGCCTAACTCTTGCTGATGATTCTGGACTTGAGGTTGATTACCTTAATAAAGAACCTGGGATACATTCAGCTAGATATATGGGGCATGATACATCGTATGACATAAAAAATCAGAGCATTATAGATAAGCTTGAAGGTGTACCTGAAGAAGAAAGAACAGGAAGATTTGTATGCGCAATTGCTGCCGCATTTCCTGATGGTAGGGTAGAAACAGTTAGGGCGACTATGGAAGGTAGAATCGCGCATAGCATAGCTGGAGTGAATGGATTTGGTTATGATCCTATTTTCTTTCTACCAGAAAGAGGCTGTACGAGCGCGGAGATATCTGCAGAAGAGAAAAATGAGATTAGTCATAGAGGAAAGGCTCTTAGACTCATGAAGGAAAGGCTGATTGAGCTTGGGGTGTTTGAATAATGGGTAAGGTATTAATTGTAAGTGACACTCATGGAAGTAAAGATCGTCTTAAGGATGTAATAAAGAGAGAGAAACCATTTGATTTACTAGTTCATTGTGGTGATTTGGGATTTAGTGAAAGTGATTTGATGGTGATGGCAGATACTCCTGTATACGCAGTTGCTGGAAATACTGATTATTGCTTTGACTTGAGTCCGATGGTACTTTTTGATTATTCGGGACATAAGATATTTGTAAGTCATGGACATCCATACCACGTGGATTATTCTCTTGATAATATTACATATAGGGCTGAGGAGCTTGGAGCGGATATAGTGATGTATGGACATACGCATGTACCATGTTTAAAAGAGATAAATGGTATCACTATTTTGAATCCAGGTTCATTAGAAAGACCTAGACAGGCTGGAAATGAGCCAACATATATGGTTATGGAAACCGAAATAGATAAAAAATGTGAGATTGTTCTAAAAAAGTACACTTTTTAAGCATATAGTATGGTAAAATAGCTATATATAATTTTATGTGTCGTTGTACATGTACAAATTATGCGTAATGGCTATTTTTTTTAGGAAGACAGATGTTAGATAAGGTTGTTGCACTTCTTAACAAAGAAATAAAAGAAGAAAATGAACCAAAGGAAACAGCGGTTCTTATTCGTGTGCTTTGCCTTATTGACGTTATCTTTTTGACAGTTAACGCAATTCTTTGTTTTGCAAAGTATGGGCCTATAGCAGGCATTAAGGTTTCTCTCATCGCATGTCTTATGGTACTGACATTTGTGGCTTCATATATGATGAAAATGAGCCCACTTATATATTTGTACTATTTTATGATTACGATTAATGTAGTTGTTTTGACCGTTCTTTTTGGCCTTTCATATATGTTCCAAGCGCAGATGTTTGTAGTATTTGAGGTTTTCTTCTATAGAGGAGCCGGGGATAAAAATGAAAGAGTGGCGTCGGTATTTATGAGCGCACTGGTTGCCTTAGGTTTATTCTTATATGTGGGCAGTCATGGTGGTGTGTATCCAGAAGCAAAGTTTATGCAATCTGCTAGCACTTGCTTCTGCACGCTTTATGTAATTTCTAAGAGTGCTGCTATTGCATATTTCTTTAGACTTAAGTTCTCAGCTTCTGAAGAGAAAATCCTTAAATATTCAAAGAAGCTTGAAAGACTTGCAACTACAGATCCTCTTACAAAACTTCAGAATAGAAGGGGTATGATTAATCATATCGAGGAGCTTGTTAGTGGAAGTCAGACTGCTGGAAATATGCTTACTGTTGCCATTGGTGATATAGATTTCTTTAAGCACATAAATGACACATATGGACACGATGCTGGTGACTATGTTCTTGAAACTATTGCTAAAATCATGAATGAATTCATGGAATCAAAGGGTATGGTTGCTAGATGGGGAGGAGAGGAATTCTTATTCTCCTTTGAAAATATAAATGGTGACTATGCTTTTGAAGAGATGAGTAAGCTTCTACATCTTATTGAGAGATATGAATTTAGCTTTAATGGTACTCCTATAAAGGTCACAATGACATTTGGTCTTGAAGAATATGATGATAATCTTGGCGTTGATAAGGTTATTTCAAAGGCCGATGAAAAATTATATATGGGTAAAGAGCAAGGCAGAAATAGAGTAATATATTAATTAAAAAATTGTGAAAATTATATTAATATAGACATTGACATTTGTGCATAAGTATTATATAATCTTCCTTGCGTGTTAAACGGGGTGTGGCTCAGCTTGGCTAGA
>JAKSSE010000061.1 GCA_024403255.1 Lachnospiraceae bacterium | reverse complement strand
GCAAAATTAGGCGAAAGCTTTAAAAAATAAGGAGAGAGTAATGAAAGAAAAGTTACAGGCTATTAGGGAAAAAGCTATAGCTTCAATTGGCGAAGCAAAAGACCTTAATACGCTCAACGAAGTAAGACAGGAACTTTTAGGTAAAAAAGGTGAGCTTACCGCGGTTCTTAAGGGAATGAAGGATGTAGCTCCAGAGGACAGACCAACTGTTGGCCAGTGGGTAAATGAAGCTCGTGAATTTATTGAAGGACATTTAGCTGAGGCAAATAAAAAACTTCAGTCTAAGGCACTTGAAATTCGTTATGAGGCTGAAAAGATTGATGTAACCATGCCAGCAGATGAAGTTAAGCGTGGAAATCTTCATCCAGTTTCTTTAGTAAGAAATGAACTTTCAGATATCTTTACATCTATGGGATTTGAAGTATTTGAAGGTAACGAGATAGAGACTGATTATTATAACTTTACAGCACTTAATACACCTGACGATCACCCAGCTCGTGACATGCAGGATACTTTCTATCTTTCTCCTGAATTTTTGCTTAGAACTCAGACTTCATCAGGTCAGATTCATGTTATGGAGGCTAAAAAGCCACCTATCAAGATAATCTCACCTGGTAAAGTATTTAGATCAGATGATGATGCAACTCATAGTCCTATGTTTTCACAGATGGAAGGTCTTGTAGTTGATAAGGGAATTAATCTTTGCGATCTTAAGGGAATTCTTGAAACTTTCCTTAAAAAGCTTTTCGGAGATGGTTCTAAAACCAGACTTCGTCCATCATACTTCCCATTTACTGAGCCTTCTGTAGAAGTAGATGTATCCTGCTTCCAGTGCCAGGGCAAAGGTTGCAAGCTTTGCAAGGGAACTGGCTGGATAGAGGTTCTTGGAGCAGGTGTTGTTAATAAAAAGGTCCTTGAAGGATGCGGAATTGATACAGATGAATATTCTGGTTACGCATTTGGTATCGGTCTTGAGCGTATCGCAATGCTTAAGTATGGTATCAACAATATCAAGCTTTTGTTTGAATCAGACCTTAGAGTTCTTTCACAGCTTGACGACTAAAGGAGGCAATTATGTTAGCACCACTTTCCTGGTTAAAGGATTATGTAGATATTGATGTTACTCCAGAAGAACTTCAGGAGAAGCTTTTTTCCTGCGGTTTTGAGGTAGAGGAACTTATTCAGGTAGGTAAAGATGTATCAAATGTAGTAGTAGGTCTTGTAGAGTCATGTGAGCCTATTCCAGAGACACATCTTCATGTATGTAAAGTAAATGCAGGAGCTCATGGAACATTTCAGGTTTGCTGCGGAGCTGATAATGTAAAGGCTGGCGGTAAATATCCACTTGCATTAGTTGGAGCTTCAGTTTACGCAACAGCAAAAGATCATGTGACTGTTGAAGGTACCATGACCATTAAAAAGGGTAAGCTTAGAGGTTATGAGTCAGAAGGTATGCTTTGCTCAGGTGTTGAGCTTGGCGTTTCTGAGGATATGTACCCAGGCGCAGGCTACAATGGTCTTTTAGTATTCCCTGAGGATGCTGAGGTTGGCGCAGATGTTAAGCCAATTTTAGGACTTGATGATTACATTTTTGATATTGCGATTACTGCAAACCGTCCAGACTGCCAGAGCATTTATGGTATAGCAAGAGAAGTTGCTGCAGTACTTGGCAAAGAGTGCAAGCCACTTAACCTTGAATTTACAGCTACTGATGTAGTAAAGGATGGCTTTACTGTAGAAAATGAGGCATTTGATCTTTGTCCAAGATATATTGCACATTATGTATATGATGTAAAGATTGCTGAGTCTCCACTTTGGATGAAGAGAAGACTTGCATCTGTTGGAATTGGTTCAATTTCAAATGTGGTTGACATAACTAACTACATCATGAAAGAGCTTGGTCAGCCAATGCATGCATTTGATTATTCATATCTTGAAGGAAATAAAATCAATGTACGCCGTGCTACTGATGGTGAAAAGATTCAGACTCTTGACGAAAAAGAGTTTACTTTAAACACAAATAACTTAGTAATTTGTGATGGCAAAAAGCCTGTAGCTTTAGCTGGTATTATGGGTGGTCTTAACTCAGAAATTCTTGATACCACAACTGAAGTAATGTTTGAGTCAGCTAAGTTCATGCGTGATAATATTCGTAAGAGCTCAAGAGCTTTAGGTCAGGTATCTGATGCTTCTGCAATGTATTCAAAGGGTGTATACGAGTACACCACAGACCTTGCAATGAAGAGAGCACTTCATCTTATCGAAGAGCTTAATTGTGGTAAGATTTCATCTACTCATGTTGAAGCTTCATGTGGAAATTCAATTGAGCCAAAGGAAATGAAGGTTTCAATTGCCAAGGTAAATAAAGTTCTTGGTATTACCGTTCCAAATGAAGATATTGTAAGAATTCTTACTGCTTTAAACTTTGAGCCTAAGGTTAATGGCGATGAACTTACAATTATGATTCCTGCATATCGTGAGGATATGGAAGATTATCCAGATGTTGCTGAGGAAGTAATCAGAATGTATGGTTATGACCATATTATTCCAACAAATATGCCTACTGCTGAAGTTACATCAGGTGGTCTTGATCTTCGTCAGAAGAATGAGCTTAGAGTTAAGCGTGATCTTTGTGCAGCTGGAGCTTACGAAGGTATGCATTATAGTTTCTTCTCACCATCAGATTTAGATTTATTTGGATTTGCAGAGGATGCTCCTGAGCGTCATGCGATTAAGCTTATCAATCCAATTAACATTGATCTTTCACTTATGAGAACAACTCTTGCTCCTCAGATGGTTAAAGCAATGGCAAACAACCAGAAAAAGGGTATCTTGACTGGTCGTATTTTTGAGCTTGGTAATAAATTTGTTCCAAAGGAGTTACCACTTACTGAATATCCAGATGAAAGAGCAACTGTTTGTATAGGTGTATTTGGTGATGATGAAAGCTTCTACAGCTTAAAATCTCTTTGTGAGGTTGTAGCAAAAACTCTTCATGTTGAGTTTTCTTATGAAGCAGCTAGTAAGCCATTTTTGCACCCAGGCAGAACTGCAAATATTTTCTGCGATGGTGAGTTAGTTGGTTATTTAGGTCAGGTTAACTACACAATCAAAGATGAGCTTGATATGAGAGTAGACAGCTTTGTTGCAGAGCTTGATCTTAAGCTTCTTTCTAAATATTATGGAAAAGAGCAGCGTTATATTCCACTTCCTAAATTTGCTATTGAAAAGCGTGACTTTGCATTCGTTGTTGATAAGGACATTACCTGTGCTTCAATCGAAAATGGCATTAAGGAAGCATGTAAATATGTTACTGACATTAAACTCTTTGATGTTTATGAGGGAATCCAGCTTGGACCTAATAAGCGTAGTATGGCATTCTCTGTAGTATTTACTCCAAAGGATGAAGAGTTTACAAATGAAATGGTTGAGGGCTTTGTTAAGAAGATTCTTAAGAACCTTGATAACAAGCTTGGCATCCAGCTTAGAGCGTAATTGAAAGTATCAGATTTTGATTATTATTTACCGGAGGAGCTAATCGCTCAGGATCCTCTTCTTGACAGATCATCATCAAGACTTATGGTCCTTAATAAAAATGAAAATCCGGTTCATAAGCATTTTAAAGACATCACTGGTTATTTAAGGGCCGGTGATGTTTTGGTTATTAATAATACTAAAGTTATCCCTGCAAGGCTTTATGGCGAAAAAGAAGGCACTGGTGCGGCTGTAGAAATACTTCTACTTGTCAGGAAGGATGCTGATACTTGGGAATGCCTTGTTAAACCTGGAAAAAAATGCAGACAGGGAGCCAGAATTTCTTTTGGAAATGGAAAACTAATTGGAGAAATAGTTGGCCAGACTGAAGAAGGAAACCGATTTATAAAATTTGAGTATGAAGGAATCTTTGAGGAGGTTTTGGATGCATTAGGTGAAATGCCACTTCCTCCGTATATAACCCATAAGCTCGAAGATAAATCAAGGTATCAAACAGTATATGCAAAACATGATGGCTCTGCGGCAGCTCCAACTGCGGGACTTCATTTTACGCCAGATTTACTGGAAGAAATTAAAAACATGGGTGTAACTATTACTGAAGTTACGTTGCATGTTGGCCTTGGAACATTTAGACCAGTAAAGACGGATGAAGTATTAGAACATCACATGCACTCTGAGTTTTATATGGTTTCTGAAGAGGCTGCGAAAACTATAAACACAGCAAAAGAAGAGGGTCGAAGAGTAATATGTGTCGGCACAACCTCGGTGCGAACTGTGGAATCAGCTTCAGAAAATGGCAGAATTAAAGCAGGTTCTGGCTGGACTGAGATTTTTATATATCCTGGATATAAGTTTAATATTCCAGATGGAATAATAACAAACTTTCACCTGCCAAAGAGTACATTGATTATGCTTGTTTCAGCTTTTGCTGGAAAAGAATATATACTTAATGCATATGAAGAAGCAGTCAAAGAAAGATATCGATTCTTTAGCTTTGGAGATGCGATGATGTTGCTAAATTGACCTTTTGGGGACGGGGGTTGTGGCTCAAAATACATGAAGACCTACTATGAAATTTTAGGTGTACCCAGGGATGCATCTAAAGAAGAAATTATAGAGGCTTATAACAAAAAAGCCAAAGAGCATAGAGTGTCTATGTACCAGGGAAGCAAATGCTTCTCCAAAAAGTTCCGTCTAATTTATGAAGCATATGGCGTTTTAGTGCATTCTGAAAAAAGAAGAGCCTATGATGATTATCTGGTTAATGAAAGAAAAGCACTTTACCTTAAACAAAAGAAAAAGCGCCTAAAGAATACCAGAAAGATATTTAGAATAATACGTAAAAGAGAATTAAAATCTATAGTTAAAGAAAGAAGAAAATTCTTACTTGCAACTTTGGAAGGTATATTTATTTTTTCAATAGGTTTGGCGATAGCTATAATTTTATTTGGCTTTGGTTACTATTTGGATGATGGAATTTACTTTTTTATGTATGGAACACTGATAGGTGGGTTAGCTCGACTTATTTATGGATATATAAAGTTTAATAAAATAAATAAAGAGTACAAGAAAATAAAAAAAGAGACCTATAAGGGTATACCAAATATTTATAATTTGAACTACATAGGGTAGGCCAAAACAATTGACTTTTCTCAAATTTAAAGTAAAATGATAGTTGGCAAAAAAATTGTTTTTAGGCGTGGGAGTTTAAAGCCTGAAAACCCAAAATATAAAGAAAAGAGGTTCAAAAAATGGCAAATGTAGATTTGACACAGTATGGCATCACTGGTGCTACCATTCTTGCTCACAACCCTTCATATGAAGAGCTTCACACCGCTGAGCTTGATTCTTCACTTACCGGTTACGAGAAAGGTTATGACACCGAGCTTGATACCGTAAACGTTATGACTGGTGTTTATACCGGACGTTCTCCTAAAGATAAGTACATCGTTATGGATGCTAACTC
>JAKSSE010000060.1 GCA_024403255.1 Lachnospiraceae bacterium | reverse complement strand
ACATATTGATATCCGCTGCCACCATAGGCTTTGCTGCACTCTGGGTATTCACAATGTTTTTGTAATTTCTGTATTTCATTACAAATGCGTAATAACCCTTTGCCGCAAGATATTCCTTATAGGCATCTTCAAGATTGTCCGGTATTGCTTTTTCCAAAGCCTTGCCTCCGGCTCTTACAACCTTTTCAGGAATACCGCCATCAATAAGTGCCTGAGAGCACTCATTAAACTGACCCTTAGAATCCACAAGCTGCATATCAAGGAATTCCTCAACAGCACCAACCGCCTTCTGTCTGTTTTCTCTCCAGCAGATACCGTCATAGCTTAAGAATTCTGTCGCATCTGTATAAAGAAGTTCGCCCTTGTACTCTTCAACCAAGGCTCTCGCCTCGCCCATATCCGAATAGTCATCAGGCTTGATGGAACCAAACTCTGCATTGTACTGATCCGGTGCCACATAACCTTCCTGGGTAACGATTGTCTTCTTATAAAATCTCACTGCACTGTTCCAGATGGTATTGAGCTCTTCCTCTTCAAGTGGTGGATCGCATCTCTGAGCATGAATCTCGAAAGCCTCTCTCGCCTTATCAGTGACTCCGTATTTTTTAAGAACCCTGCTGGCAAATCTGCTCATAGTGTTGTTGCGACTACCTTCTAAGATTGGACCACTTGAAGAAGGCGTTTCTTCATTAGTAATCTCAACCACAATGTCTTCATCAATGGTTGTCCATCCTTCGTGCCAGACTGCTTCTCCACTATCAGCACCGAAAATAAATCTCGCTGCATCCAGAGCATTCCCATCAAAAAAAGGATATTCATTATGGATTGCCGCCTTTAATGCTGCATATTCTGCAGAATCTGTGATTTCTTCGATTTCAAAGTACACATGGTATTTAGGTCTTGCGGCCTTACCATTCTTTGCAACCATATGGTTTCTGCTTGGAGCCACTGCATATGAAATATCAGGAAGAAGTTCTTCCAGCTTCTCTGCCGTGATCCATTCGTTGGGATCATCTGTGTGGTCGTTATCAAGATCCATGACAACCACATTTGATTTAAGGAAATTATCAATGCTGCGGTAATTGTTCTTATATTCCGCACACACATGATCCATCTTTACTGCTTCCTGCAGCTCCGATGCATTTGTAATCGTTACCTTATTTGGATAACTACAATTCTTTGCATCAGCAGTTACATTCGCTGTCTGTAAAATCAATTGCATGTCTTTCCTCCTGTTAAATTTTTTTACTCAATGTTCCTGGTCTTTTCTTATTTCCTATCCCATTGGAATCACCCCTTTCACCGTGTCCGGGGCTCTTATCAAGCTCCCTCTACTGGTCAAAGGAGATTCAGACCGATATTTTCCGAACTTTTTTCAAAAAACTTTGCAATTATCCTGCACCGTCAGAATCGCTTCCTTATATAAAGAAAAAACCGCCTCATGGGCGGCATAAAAAGTTTCATTATTTTTCGGAATATTTGACTTCCATTCTCCTTTGGACATTAGAAGGAGAGGTTACAGAGCCTCAGAAAAATTTCTAAAAGTTTTTTCGGAAAATCTGAAACCGAATCTCCTTTGAACATTAGAGAGGCACATAAGCCACTCGGAAACGGAGGTGCTGCAGATGCAGAAAGACATGAAAGTCCAGTCTTCCCACCCACTTCCTTCAGAGGATGCAGAATTACGAGACATCCTTATTGCAATAAGTGTGGTGGCAAAGCGACTGGCAACGAACCTTGAAAATCAGAATATGGAAGGAGAAAGACAACATGAGCAAAATGAGCGAATTGTCCGTGTTACTGGACGAGATCATCAACACAGGGAGCAGCCTTTTGAAGGTACTTACTGCTGTGAAGGAATTGGTTGCATCTTTAGAAGATAAGGAATTGAAGGTAATCGATGTTCCGGAGCAGAAAGCAATCGAGGCTCCTAAACCTGCTGCCAAAGCAAAAGCTAAGAAAGAGGAACCTACTTACACCCTTGAAGCGGTGCGTGAGGTACTTTCCAGAAAGTCCAACATTGACGGTGGACAGCACAGAGCTGAGGTAAAGGCACTTGTTAAGAAGTATGGAAACGGCGGCACATTGAAAGATGTTCCTACAGAGCAGTATGCAGCACTTATTGCTGAAGCGGAGGTAATAGGAAATGCCTAAACATGCACTTCTCTCTGCATCGGCAAGTCACAGGTGGTTAAACTGTCCACCGTCTGCAAAGCTCTGTGCGGATATTAAAGATGAAGCCAGCCCTTATGCAAAACAGGGCACGGATGCACACAGCCTTTGTGAATTCAAAGTGCTTACCGCACTCGGTCAGCATCCACCCGATCCAACTGAAGACCTGGATTACTTTGATCAGGAGATGGCTTACTGCACAGATGAATATTGTTCCTATGTTATGGAGCAGCTGACAGAAGCAAAAAAACACTGCAAGGATCCACAGGTACTGGTTGAGCAAAGATTAGATTTTTCTAAATGGGTTCCTGAAGGCTTCGGTACCGGTGACTGTCTGATTGTAGCTGATGATGTATTACATATTATCGACTTCAAGTATGGGCTCGGTGTTCTGGTAGAAGCAGAAGATAATCCGCAGATGATGTGTTACGCGCTCGGTGCACTGGATATCTATGATGGTATTTATGACATTACTTCTGTAAAAATGACCATCTTCCAGCCTCGCCGTGAAAACGTCAGTACTTTCACTATAAAAAAGGAAGACCTTCTGAAATGGGCTGATGAATTTCTAAAGCCTACAGCAGAACTTGCTTTTAACGGTGAAGGTGAATTCAAAGCCGGTGACCACTGCACCTTCTGCAAAGCTAAGGCTACATGTCGCAAACGTGCAGAATACAATCTGGAACTCGCTAAATATGATTTTGAGATGCCTGCTTCCTTAAGCGAAACAGAGATTGCAGCAATTCTTCCAAAGATTGACGATCTCACAGCATGGGCGGCTGACATCAAGGAATATGCCTTACAGCAGGCTTTATCCGGTACTGAATATCCAGGATTCAAAGTCGTTGAAGGCAGGGCAAACCGTAAATACACCGATGAAGAGGCTGTTGCCTTTGTTGTTAAAGATAACGGTTATGACCCTTATGAGAAGAAACTTCTCGGTATCACAGCAATGACTTCTCTCTTAGGTAAGAAGAAGTTTGAAGAGCTCCTGGGTGCTCTTATTACAAAACCTCAGGGTAAACCTACACTGGTGCCTGCGTCTGATAAGAGACCGGCACTTAATACGGCAAAAGATGATTTTAGTGAAGAATAAGGAGGAAAATATCATGCCAAAGTTTATGAATGCTACAAAAGTTATCACTGGAGTAAACACAAGATGGAGCTACGCTAACGTGTGGGATCCTAAGTCAATCAATGGTGGAGCACCTAAGTACAGTGTCTCCCTCATCATTCCGAAGTCTGATACCGCTACTGTTGAAAAAATCAAGGCAGCAATTCAGGCAGCATATGAGGAAGGTGAGTCCAAGCTTAAGGGTAACGGCAAGACCGTACCTGCACTCTCTGTACTTAAGACACCTCTTCGTGATGGTGATCTTGAAAGACCGGATGATGAAGCTTACAAGGGATGCTACTTCATCAATGCAAATAGTGCTACTGCTCCTGGTATCGTAGATGCAGACAGACAGCCTATCCTTGAGAGATCCGAAGTATATTCCGGTGTTTACGGTAGAGCTTCCATCAACCTTTATGCTTTCAACAGCAATGGTAATAAGGGTATCGCTTGCGGTCTTAACAATCTCCAGAAGATTCGTGACGGCGAGCCTCTTGGCGGCAAGTCTCGTGCAGAGGATGACTTTGCTTCCGATGAAGAGGACGATTTCCTTGACTAATATGTAACTCATTGACCTTCGGGCGGTGGCTTCTGCAGCTGCCGCCCACTTTTTGTAAAGGATTGAAAACAGATGAAAATACAAGAGTTGTCGATAGACTTGGAGACTTACAGCGATGTTGATATATCCAAATGTGGTGTTTACAAGTACGCTGAGTCTGATAATTTTGAAATACTATTATTCGGAGTATCCATTGATGGCGGTGATGTTATAGTATATGACCTTGCATGTGGTGATACTATTCCGGATGAAATATTAGATGCACTTACCGATGATACAGTTACCAAATGGGCATTCAATGCTTCCTTTGAGCGTATCTGTATCTCAAACTGGTTAAAGAAGAACCACCCTGATAAGTTCAAAGGCTATAGCATCCCTGAAGATCCTGCTTCCAAATATCTGGATCCAAGTTCTTGGAAGTGTACCATGATATGGTCTGCTTATATGGGATTACCACTTTCACTTGAAGGTGTCGGTGCTGTACTTAAACTTCAGGATCAAAAAATGAAGGAAGGCAAAGACCTCATCAGATACTTCTGTTCCCCATGCAAAGCTACCAAAGTTAATGGTGGCAGAACCAGAAACCTTCCTGAGCATGCACCTGATAAGTGGGAAATCTTTAAGGCTTACAATAAACGTGATGTTGATGTAGAAATGGCTATAAAACAAAAGCTCTCTCGCTTTCCGGTTCCTGACTTTGTGTGGGATGAATACCATCTCGATCAGGAAATCAACGACAGAGGTATTATGCTGGATATGGCTGTAGTTGAAAATGCCATTGCCTTCGATGAAAAATCAAAAGCTTCGCTCATGATTGCTATGCAGAATATTACCAATCTTGATAACCCCAACAGCGTAGTTCAGATGAAACAATGGCTTTCCGAAAACGGAATAGAAGCAGAGTCCCTCGGCAAAAAGGATGTTGCTGCTATGATAAAAGATACTAATGGTGATGTCGCTGATGCACTTAAGCTCAGATTACAGCTTGCAAAATCATCAGTCAAAAAATATCAGGCGATGCAAAATGCTGTATGTAATGATGGCAGGGCTCATGGTATGTTCCAGTTTTACGGTGCCAACCGCTCCGGGCGTTGGGCTGGTAGATTGATTCAATTACAGAATCTACCTCAGAACCATCTTCCCGACCTTGCAGATGCGCGTGAGTTGGTACGTACCGGTGATTATGATATGCTGCAGCTTTTATATGATGACATCCCTGATACCCTCTCTCAGCTGATCCGTACAGCCTTTATTGCAAAGCCCGGTTACAAATTCATTGTATCTGACTATAGCGCAATTGAAGCCAGAGTACTCTCACACCTTGCTGGTGAAACCTGGCGTTCTGAAGTATTTGCAAAGGGTAAAGATATTTACTGTGCTTCTGCAAGTCAGATGTTTGGTGTTCCTGTTGAAAAGCATGGTGTAAACTCACACCTCAGACAAAAAGGTAAAATCGCTGAACTTGCCCTTGGTTATGGTGGATCTGTAGGTGCTCTGAAATCTATGGGAGCCTTGGAGATGGGGCTTACTGAAGATGAATTGCAACCTCTTGTGGATTCTTGGCGAAATGCTAACCCTAACATTACCGCCTTCTGGTGGGATGTGGATGCTGCTGTAAAAGAAGCCATAACCATGAGAACTACCACTGAAGTCGGAAACGTTCGATTTATTTATAAGAGCGCAATGCT
>JAKSSE010000006.1 GCA_024403255.1 Lachnospiraceae bacterium | reverse complement strand
TTTTTGGTTGGAAAGGCAGAAGAAATTGCACCTGAGCTTTTAAAACGCGGGGATGCCGCTCATCCAGAGGTGGTGGTTGTTGACCCACCTAGAAAGGGCTGCGATGAGGGTTGCCTTTCAGCAATTTTGACGGCTAATCCAGAAAGAGTTGTATATGTAAGCTGCGACTCGGCAACGCTTGCGAGGGACGTTAAGTTCCTTCGTGCGAACGGGTATGAGATAAAGCGGTTTAGGGCTGTGGATCAGTTCGCAAAAACGCCGCACACAGAAGCGTGCGTAAAGCTGGTGAGGAAGAAGATGAGGCTCAAAAAGTAATTTTGAAATAAAATATTAGGAAATCAGGTAGGTGTGTTATCAGATAAGAACTGGGAACTAGAAAAGACAATCTAATATCATTTTTTGAATATAAAGAGGTAGTATAGCTACAATAATGTGATGGTAATCAAATCGGTGCGATAGTGAAATATCGCATCGATTTTTTGATGAAGTTCTGCAAGGTTTACATTGATTTTAACATGGACTAACCAATATTGACAACTGAGGTTAAAATGAGTTATATTGTAAATAACAAAATTTACCCAGTGCAATTAAAATGAGTTAGAAGGTGATTTTATGTTGTTAGAATATTTACAGAAAAACTATAAAGTAAATGAACCAATTTTTGTTTCTGATATAGACTTGCCAGTTACAGATACTAATCTGCGTCAGATGTTTAAGGTGTTGTGCGATAGTGGTCAAATCTACAGATACGAAACAGGAATATATTACATGAAGGGGAATACAAGACTGAAGGGTGGAGTTCCTTTATCTGCAAGTAAAGTGGCAAGATATAAGTATATTGCTAGAAACGATCAGGTTAACGGATATTATTCCGGGTACACTTTTGCTAATCTTCTTGGGTTAACAACACAAGTACCTTATACGATTGAAATTGTAAGTAATGGTGCAAGTGCGAAATGTAGAGAGGTTAGTGTAAAGAATCAAAAAATAATGCTTAGAAGACCTCGGACACAAATAAATAAAGAAAATGTCGATGTATTACAGCTATTAGATTTATTGAAAGATTTTGAGCAGTATGTGGATGAGGATATGGTTGCAGCAACATATATTATTAGTTCATATATAAAAAAAATCGGAATGAAACGCTCAGATGTAGATGAGTATATTACATTGTTCCCAGATCGGGTTTATAAATATATTTATGAAATGAGGTTGTATAATGTTTTTGCATAATGACAAGGAATTATTTCAAGAAGTAATTGTTTCTGCTGCTGAGGATTTGGATTTGGTAGTGCCTATTGTTGAAAAGGATTATTATGTGACAATGATTCTGAAAAAACTTTCCATATGGTGCCCAGAGTGTGTGTTTAAAGGTGGTACATCATTATCAAAATGCCACCATGTAATAGACCGTTTTTCGGAGGATATTGATATTTCGTTTTCAGATAAGCTTACACAGGGCATGAGAAAAAAGCTGAAAAATGAAACAATCGCTGGAATAAGCGAAGAATTGAGTCTGCCGATTATTGATTGGGAGAACGCAAGAAGCAGAAGAGATTATAATGCATATACTTTCTCTTATGACCCGATAGAGGGGTATGTGTCGGAAGGAAGGCTCATTCATGGAGTGAAGATGGAGGTGTCACTTGCCTCATTGTCTTTTCCTACAGTGGAACTACCTGTTGAGAGTTATGTGTATCAGTATTTGATGAAAGAGAATGAGGATATTGTAGATGAGTATGATTTGCACCCATTTACGATGAAAGTTCAGGACATCGACAGAACCTTGGCAGATAAGGTGTTTGCAATTTGTGATTACTATTTGCAGGGAAAGACAAAAAGATATTCGAGACATATTTATGATATTTATATGTTGCTTCCTAAGGTGGAACTGGATGAAGAATTTAAAGACCTTGTAAAACAAGTTAGAGCTGTCAGAGCAAAAATGAGCATATGTCCTTCTGCAGCGGGTGGAGTTAACGTTCCAGCAGTCTTGCTAGAGATAATTGATAAGGAAGTATATAAAGATGATTATGCTTCCATTACAGCTTATTTCCAGAAAGAACCTGTTAGCTACAACGATGCTATAAAGGCGGTAAAATTTGTTGCTGAAAGTGGTGTTTTTGCTGAAAGTATTATATAGAGCAGAGGCGTATAAATGAATATTAAACAACAGTATAAGTTTAATTCCATAATGATAAAATCTTTTTCGCCAGGTGATGAGTTAATTAACGTGAACAAAGATGAAACATTGAAATATCATTATACATCGCCAGAGGCTTTTTTAAACATCATCAGGAAGAAATGTGTCTATTTTACGGACATTAGGTATTTGAATGACAAAAAAGAAGACATATATCTTATTGAGTTGATAAGAACATATATTTCACGGAATAAAGGTGAATTTAAAAATGTTGAAGCTGCATTTGACTATCTTATTGGGGAATCGGTAGTTGCACCAATTAAATCATTGGAAGAGGTAAAATATAAATATGAGAAAGTAAGAAAATTTGTGTTTTGTACATGTACTGAGCCTGATTCGCTAGCAATGTGGAACTATTATGTAAATAATGGAAATTATCAAGGTTATAATATAGGGTTTAATATAGAAAAACTATTGAAAACTTTTGATACGAGTCAACCAAAGACGTCAGATCCTTTTGAGGTTTTGTATGGACAGGTTTTGTACAACGAGAAGAAACAATTCGAAGAAATTGAAAGAATTTTGCACGATATAGATGTTGCTTGTGCTTTTCATGGCATTGAGTTTGCTAAGACAAATTTGCTTTTGTATATTGATAAATACAGCCCATTTTTTAAACATAGTAAATTTGAACATGAGAAAGAGTATAGAATTGTTATTGAAATAAGCGACAAATATTTAATAGAGAATGGTTTAAAAGGCTGTTATGGAGGTAATAATCAGGAGATAGAATATGATTTTAGAACAAAACAGGGAATCTTGGTTCCGTTTTTAAAAATCAAGTATAACGATGATGCGATATCGAGAATAACTGTTTCTCCAATCACGGAATTTACTATTGCAAAAGAAAGCCTTAAGGAATTGATGCGAGTGAAAAAGTATAAAAATGTGCAGGTGTGGCAGTCAAATATTCCTATAAGGTTTTAGATTAAGTCTTGTAGGATAAAAGATAAATAGAAGGTAGAGCTAATTAGTATAACGTAAAGAATTTCGAGGAATGAATGATGTCAGCAGAATGGTCAATGGTTATTATTACTGCGATTTATGTAATTGCAACTATTATAATATGTTTTTCTAATTATAAATCATCAAAAATGTCTCAGCGAGCAAATGAGATTAATCTGGTTTTGTCAATCTTAGATACTGAGAAGAATAGACTATTCGAAATCAAAAATGCTCTGAATGAGTTTGAACGCAATGCAACACTATTGCATCAAGTTGTTTGTAAAAAAAAGGATAATATCGAACAATATGTTATGATACAGGATAGTTACATATCTTTGACTAGAAATTTTATGCTTGAGAACAATGTGAATAGTAAAGAGTATAAGAAAATAATTCATTGTACGCAGTGCTTGTGTAATTTTGCGGTAGAAATGATAAAATGGCTAAAGGAAGAGTATCGAGAAGAAGATGAAAAAGTATTTTTTGAAAAAATAGAGAGAGGGAGAGATATACAGCAAGAGTTTAGCGTTGCAAAAGAAAACTATATTCTATATCGAGAACGTAAACTCTCTGCTTATTATAAATCTACAAACTTAGAAGAAATACAGCAGTATTATTGCAATGTAGATTTTCGAAGAAGATTTGAGTGTAATTAACTGTAGGAGTTAAGATTCATTTTGACCAACAAGAGCACTTTAGAAGTTCTTGTTGGTTTTTTATTTTTCTAAAATAGATTTCATTTCACACCATTTGTGGTTGAGTTCTTTTTAATGTCGGTCGATATCAATAATAAGAAAAACAATTACAAACATGAGGTGGAGAGTATGGCAATTTCGGGTATTGGTAACTTTAGTAATATAAACTTTAATAAGAGAAGTGAGACAGCTAAAAACGGAAAGCCTTCATGGGATGGAAAGAAAGCATATAAATATCTTGAAGACATGAGTGATGCGGCTATTTCATACGGAATTAAGGCTCAAAAGTATTATGCGACAAAGACGATGGAAGATGGTGAGATGTCTGTTGCAGATCTTAAGAAACAGATTGGCGAAATGTTTTCGGATTATACTCTTACAGATCATGAGCCTCGTGATGTGGTGAGTGGCAAGCATTACTTGTATATCGATAACAGTCAGTTGAAAAAGATGGCAAGTGATCCAGGATATCGTGCTAAGGTATATGGATTGATGGATAGAGAAATGGAGGTAGGGCGAGAATGGACTATGACATATAGTGATGGTCGTAATGTTACCAGTCACATCACTGGAAGTATATTCTCGTTGAGCGAGGTTAACAGGAAATACGCAGGAGCTGATGGGATTCCATATCGCGGAAGCTGTACATCAGATCATCCTTGGTCATCATCTGATTCACATCCACAGGTAAGAAATCAGAGCTTCCTTTATGATAATCTTGATCCTGAAAAATCGGCTAGAAAGAGCAGGATTAATGCTGCTAAATCGATGGCAGTAAAGGTAGCAAAGAAGAAGGAAGAAAAGAAAGTTATAGAAAAAAGGGCAGCTGAAAAGAAGCAAAAGATAAAACAGCAGGAGAGAATTGCAGAAAAAAGAGAAAAGGAAGAAGCCTATTTTCAGGAGATGCTTGATGCTAGTGAATCAAGTTTGCTGAACTATACGAATGTAGGAGATATAATGCAGGAAGGTCCTATGCTTGACAGGCAAATTGATTATATGATTTAGGGGGATAAGTGAAAAACATCAACTTACCCTTAAAATTTACTATGATTTAAGGGGAAAGCAAAACATAAAGAGAAAACAAATAGAGCATTGTATGAGCCCCAGGGACGGGGATAGGAGTTCATTTTGAAAATCTACATAGACTTCGATGATGTAATCTGTGAAACTGCAGAATACTTCACTAAACTAGCAAAGGAATTATTTGATATAGATGTGCCCTATAAAGAGGTGCAGTTTTTTAATCTGCAAAAATCTTTTGACTTAAGTGATGAGCAGTATGATGAGCTGATGAAGGCAGGACATTTTCCGGAGAATTTGTTGGCATATAAAGAAACTCCAGGGGCATCAAAAATAATTAATAAATGGATTGATGAGGGACATGAAGTTTCGATTGTAACAGGTAGACCTTTTGATTCCTATGAACCTTCAAGAAAATGGCTTGATAATCATGGACTAAATAGAGTGCCTTTGTTTTGCGTTGATAAATATGGCAGAGAGAACTTTAATCAAGGCTGTTCATACAGCATGACATTAAATGACCTATATAATCTTGAATTTGACTTTGCAATTGAGGATTCTCCAGCTGCATTTGAACATGTACTTCATTTTGAAAATTGCAGGGTAGCAGTATTTGACAGGCCGTGGAATAAAAGTGCAGAATTTCCCAATGAACGATTTGTGAGATGTGAAAACTGGAAGAACATTGATGACCTTCTAGTGACGGAGTTAACGCCCCAAAATCTGTTCACAAATAATCCATAAATTTATGAGAACATAACATCATAAAAGATACGCATAATATTTATAAGTCACGGGGACTTAGATAGGAGGGTGTTATGTTGGGCTTTATTTTCGGGATTCTTTTATTGGCTATTTTTGGCAGATTGTTTTTTATAGGAATGAAACTGGCATGGGGAATCTTTAAGATTCTGGCTGTAGTTTTCTTCTGGCCTATTATCCTGGTTGTGCTTTTTGCAGGAGGCTTGGGATTTTTGGCGTTCATAGGGCTTCTGATAGCGGGAATTATCTCGTTTATAGCGAGACCTACAATGTTATAGAAAAATGTAGTATTATAGAGCCACACTTTTTGTGTGGCTCTATTTTATTTTGGAAATGAGGTAAATATGAAAAAACTTTTATTGTTAATGATGATAGGTGCTCTTAGTTTTACTTTGGTTGGCTGTGACGACATAGATGTTGAAGAAACGGCGGCTGTTGAGGAGTCTGTAGAAGAGCCTAAAGAGCAGGAACCAGAAACTATCGAAGAAGAAACTACTGAGGAGCCTGTCGAAGAATCTGAGGAACCAGAGGCAGAAGAAGTCATCGAGGAGGGACCATGCCCTTATGAGGGAGCATCTGTTTTTGCATTTGAAACAGAGGATATAAATGGACATGCTATTAGCACAGAAGATTTGGCAGAAGCGAATTTAGTAATGATTAATTTCTGGGAGCCATGGTGTGGACCTTGTGTTGGCGAGATGCCAGATCTTGAGAAATTGTATGAAGAGTATAAAAGCCAGAAATTTGTTATTCTTGGAGTTTTCCAGACTGAGGGTATGGACAGTGATGTAAATGATGTTCTTGATTCCTGCGGCACAACATACCCTATTTTAAGATATGTATCCAGCATGGAGCCATATACCACAGAGTATGTTCCTACTACAATCTTTATTGATGGACACGGACATGTACTGACAGATGAGCCATTCGTTGGATCAAATAGTTATGATGACTGGAAACAGATTATTGAAAAGTATTTGAATAGATAATATGAAAAAAAGAGTTCAGACGATTACATTGCTTCTTGTGGCTGCAGCATTAATTGGTGTTGGAATTTCGCAGGAGCAAAATTTAATCGTTTTACAAAAAGCTATAAAGATTTGTCTGGAGTGTGTGGGAATTGGATAACAAGAAAAGAACAATTATCCAGGTGATAACCACGCTTATTCAGAATGCAAATTTTAAGGGCTTTTTCACCGGGAAAATATATACAGGTCAGACAAAGCAGGTCTGTGTACCGGGACTTAATTGTTATTCGTGTCCGGGGGCAGTGGGGGCGTGCCCAATTGGCTCTCTTCAAAACACTCTTTCAGGCTTAAAGTTTAAATTCCCTTATTATGTACTCGGGCTTTTAATCTTTTTTGGAACAGTCCTCGGCAGGATAGTCTGCGGCTTTTTGTGCCCGTTTGGACTTGTGCAGGATTTGCTTTATAAAATCCCTTTTTATAAAAAAATAAAAGAGTGGAAGGGAGACAGAATATTAAGATATTTAAAGTATGTGATACTTGTGGTATGTGTCATCGCTTTGCCGATTCTTTATAAGTTGACACCATTTTTCTGCAAGTATATATGTCCGTCAGGAACTATAGCTGGTATTTTGCTTTCTCTTGCAGATCATTCATTGTTTCAGGTGTTTGGCAAAATTTTCACCTGGAAACTTAGCGTTCTGGTTTTAATAGTAATATGCAGTATTTTGATTTATCGTCCGTTCTGTAAGTATCTGTGCCCACTAGGTGCGTTCTATGGATTGTTTAATAAAGTTTCTGTTATTTCTATGAAATTAGATAAAGATAAGTGCATTAACTGCAAAGTTTGTTATAATGCCTGTGATATGTGCGTTGATCCGTCGGAAAAAACTAACAGTGCGGAATGCATTCGCTGTGGAAAATGTATAAACGCATGCCCAAAGCAGGCTTTGTCTATGGGAGTAAAAAACAAATAGGAAGGTAATTACAAAATGATTTGCAAAAACATATTGGAGGCGATTGGACATACACCAATTATTGAACTTCAGCATATGACAGATGAGGATTCTGCCAGAATTCTTGTAAAGTTTGAAGGGCTTAATGTTGGTGGCTCGATAAAAACTCGTACTGCATACAATATGATAAAAGTTGCCGAGGAACAGGGCATCATAAATAAGGATACAATTATTGTTGAGCCTACAAGTGGAAACCAGGGTATTGGACTTGCCCTTGTTGGTGCAGTAAAAGGATATAAGACAGTTATCATAATGCCGGATTCTGTTAGCCATGAAAGAAGATTTTTGGTTGAACATTACGGTGCAGAAGTTATTCTTATTCACGATGAAGGAAACATTGGAAAAGCCATTGATGAATGTATGCAGACCGCATTAAAGATGGCAAAAGAAAATCCAAATGTTTTTGTGCCGCAGCAGTTTGAAAATAAAGCAAACCCTATGGCACACAAGCATCACACTGGTCTTGAGATACTTGAGCAGGTGGCAGGACCGATTCATGGTTTTTGCTCAGGTATTGGAACAGGCGGAACTATTTCTGGTATAGGTGAGACTCTTAAAGCACAGAATCCTGACATTCTTATTTGGGCAGTTGAGCCAGAAAATGCGGCAGTTCTTGCTGGTGGAACTGTTACAAACCACATTCAGATGGGAATAGGCGATGGTGTTATACCTCCAGTATTAAATCAAAATATATATGAGGATATCGCCATAATTTCTGATGAGGAAGCTCTTAACACAGCAAAAGAGCTTGCGGCAAAAGAAGGTCTCATGTGTGGTATATCAAGCGGAACAAATGTGGCAGCAGCTAAAAGACTTGCTAAAAAGCTTGGTAAAGGAAAGACCGTTGTAACTGTACTTCCAGATACAGCAGAAAGATATTTCTCAACTCCGTTATTTGAGTAGAATATAAAATTATATTTAGGATGGACTGATTTTCGGATTAGTCCATTTTTTATTTAGGACAGACAAGTTAAAAAGAATATTATGATATAATACAACTGTTTTTGTTCCGAAATTCATAATGTTTCAGGGGTGAGGTTAAATGATAAATAGCAGTGTTCCTACAAGTGAACAGTTGGAAAAATATGATAAATTAATAGCCTACTTAAGAACCCTTGGAAGTGTGGCCGTAGCTTTTTCAAGTGGAGTGGACTCGACGTTCCTCCTTTTTGCGGCAAAGCAGGCTCTTGGGAATAATATGTTAGCGGTAACAGCCAGCGTATGTTCTTTTCCAAAGAGGGAGCTAGAAGAAGCAGAGGGATTTTGCAAAAAACATGGTATACGGCATAAGGTCTGTCTTGTAGATGAACTTGAAATTCCTGGCTTTGCACAGAATCCTAAAAACAGGTGCTATTTATGTAAAAAAGAAATATTTAGCAATCTTTTGAAAGTTGCTGAAAGAGAAAAAATAAAAGAGGTAGTTGAGGGATCAAATCTCGATGATGAAGGTGATTATAGACCAGGGCATGTGGCAATAGCTGAACTGGGGATAAAGAGCCCTTTGCGAGAGGTCGGATTTACGAAGGAGGATATTCGAGTGCTGTCAAAACATTTGAATCTTCCTACCTGGGATAAACCTTCTTTTGCGTGTCTATCCACAAGATTTGTGTATTGGGAGACAATAACAAAAGAGAAATTAGAGATGGTTGATAAAGCAGAACAGCTTCTTTTTGAACTGGGTTTTCATCAGTTTAGAGTTAGAATTCACAATATTATGGCAAGAATAGAAGTTATGCCGGAAGAATTTGAAAAACTGGTTTCCAAGAACGTTCGTGATCAAATTACGGAAAAGTTTAAGGAATATGGATTTGATTACGTGACGATGGATCTGACAGGGTATAGAACTGGAAGTATGAATGAAGTGCTCAAATAGATAAAAGTATGAATCGTGCTAAAGATTTAAGTGCAAACATAATAGATGTTATAAAAGAAGAACAGATAAAGCTTGGATATATGAAGGAGCAGATTAGGCTGTATTATCCGTTGTCGTCATTAAATCTGATGATGGAAGAAAGCCTTGACTGTGAAGCTATGAAAAAGCATCTGGAAAAATACTTTGCAAAAAGACAGGAAATATTTGGTGAAGTAGAAGTATCTTATAAAGACGAGAGATTTTGTATACACCTTTCAGATGACGCTAGTGAGTATGTTTATAAAAATACACCTCATGAGGGATTTTTATATGATTTTATTGAGCTTGTTTCCAAGCATGATGTTACAATAGATGAGATTTTAGCGTTGTTTAAAAAATACTCCGAAAACGTAATTTTTGAGGAAATGAAAGATTCGGAGTTTGATTATTTGATTTACTTTAAAGATGGGACTCCTGATATTTATTGGTACTGTATTAATGATGAAGGGCACCATTTTACATATCATAGATACACAAAAGAAGATTTTTACAATTTGGGATTATAGTTTTGATAGATGTAACATACGAAGAAATTAAAGAGTGGGATGAGAAAACTTATCAGTTCGTTGATATACGAGATGAGGGTTCTGTGGCTTATGGCATAATATCAGGGGCTACGCATATACCTGTTGAGGAAGTGCCAAATAAGATGGGCGAGCTTCCAAAAGATAGAAAGATTATCGTTTACTGCGCGAAAGGAATCATTAGCAAAGAGGTCGCTGAAAATCTTAAAGATGAGGGCTTTGAAGCATATTCACTTGCAGGCGGATACTATAAATATCTGGTTTTAAAAATGCAGGATGATATGCTAAATGAGAAAGAACGCCTTGAACAGATAGAAATCAGTATAAGAAAGAAGTTTCATAAAAACTTATTCTCCAGATTTGCCAGAGCAATAAATGAATATGAACTTATAAAAGAAAATGATCACATAGCGGTTTGCATTTCAGGCGGAAAAGATTCTATGCTTATGGCAAAGCTTTTTCAGGAAATAAAAAGACATAATAAATTTGACTTTGAACTGACATTCCTTGTTATGGATCCAGGATATAGTCCTGAGAATAGAAAAATAATCGAGCAGAATGCAAAGCTTATGAATATCCCTATCACTATTTTTGAGTCGGATATTTTTGATGCTGTAGATACTATAGAAAAGTCTCCATGTTATTTATGCGCAAGGATGCGAAGAGGCCATCTTTATAAAAAAGCTCAGGAACTTGGCTGTAACAAGATAGCGCTTGGACACCATTATGATGATGTCATTGAGACCATACTTATGGGTATGCTTTATGGTGCTCAGGTTCAGACGATGATGCCAAAACTTCACAGCACTAACTTTGAAGGAATGGAGCTCATAAGACCTTTATATTTAATCAGAGAAGATGATATAAAAGCATGGCGTGATTATAATGATTTGCATTTCTTACAGTGTGCATGTCACTTTACAGACACCTGTAGCAGCTGCCAGGACGACGGCACAAGTAATTCAAAGCGACTTGAAATAAAGAAACTCATAGCGGAGCTTAAGAAAGTCAATCCTTTTGTGGAAGCTAATATCTTTAAAAGCGTAGAGAATGTAAATTTAAGTACAGTGATTGCCTATAAAGAACATGGTGTAAAGCACCATTTCTTGGAAAATTACGATGAGGTGTAATGTGTTAAATCAGTTTTCTAGAACACAACTTATTTTTGGCGAAGATAATATGGAGCGACTTAAAAATGCGAGAGTCGCTGTCTTTGGCGTTGGCGGTGTTGGCGGTTATACCGTTGAGGCTTTGGCTAGAAGTGGTGTTGGGACGCTTGATTTAGTCGATAATGATACTGTGTGTTTATCAAATGTAAACAGACAGATTATTGCAACCACTAAAACTATAGGTCAGTACAAAGTGGATGTTGCAAAGGAGAGAATTCTGGAGATTAATCCGGATGCAGTAGTTAACATCTACAAGACTTTTTATATGCCGGAAACAAAGGATCAGTTTGATTTTAAAAACTACGATTATATTGTTGATGCGATAGATACTGTTACAGGTAAGGTTCAGCTGGTGCTTCAGGCAAAGGAAGCAGGCGTTCCTATAATAAGCAGCATGGGAGCTGGAAATAAAATAAATCCAGCAATGTTTGAGGTCGCTGATATTTATAAGACATCAGTTTGTCCTTTGGCTAAGGTTATGAGACATGAACTAAAAAAGCGTGGCATAAAAAAACTCAAGGTTGTATATTCGAAGGAAAAACCAATAACTCCGATGCAAAGTGCTGAGGAGGAAGCTCAGGGGACAAGAAGATCCATTCCTGGAAGTACAGCTTTTGTTCCATCAACTGTTGGCCTTATTATTGCCGGCGAAGTTGTGAAAGATATCTTGGGATTTTATAACAAATTGTGATTTTTGAGGGCTGATGAAAGAGCAGATAGAAAAGCTTTTTAAAGAAAACGATCTTTCAGATGATGCACTTTTATCGTTAATTCAAACAGATGAGTGCGATGAAATCCTTGCAGAAAAAGCTGATGACGTTCGAAGAAAAATATACGGTGATGAGGTCTATTTAAGAGGTCTTATTGAGTTTACCAATTATTGCAAAAATGATTGTTATTATTGCGGGATAAGAAGAAGTAATAAATGCGCTGAGCGTTATCGCATGAGCTTTGATGATATTATTGCGACTTGCGACAAAGGATATAGTCTTGGCTTTCGCACGTTTGTCCTGCAAGGCGGAGAGGACCCATATTTTACTGATGACAAAATATGCGAAATAGTCTCTAACATCAGAAGTAAATACCCAGATTGCGCGATTACTCTTTCTATAGGAGAAAAAAGTAAGGAAAGTTATAAGGCATATTTTGATGCTGGAGCAAACCGATATCTTTTGCGCCATGAAACAGCAACTGACGGGCATTATAGAAGGCTTCATCCAGAAGAGATGAGTCTTACAAATAGAAAAGAATGTCTTTTTAATTTAAAGGAAATCGGATACCAGGTGGGTGCAGGCTTTATGGTTGGTTCACCTTATCAAACGCCAGAAAACATAGTGGCTGACCTTCGTTTTTTGCAAATGCTTGAGCCTGATATGATTGGAATGGGCCCATTTATCGCACAAGGTCAGACTCCTTTTGCTGAATTTAAAAGTGGTACACTAGAGCTTACATTAAGACTTATTTCTATTCTAAGACTACTTTTTCCATATGCACTTATTCCTGCAACGACAGCTCTTGGAACAATTCACCCCAAAGGTCGCGAAATGGGAATTAAGGCAGGCGCCAATGTGCTTATGCCAAATTTAACTCCATCGGATGAAAGAAAAAAATATCTTTTGTATGATAATAAAATTTGTATGGACGATGACGCTGCAATGTGTAAAAATTGTTTAGAAACCAGAATTAGCAGTATCGGGTATAAGATTGTAAATAGCGTTGGAAACGTAAAACGTGAAAGGATATAAAATGGCACTTAACATTAAAGAATCTGCAGCTAAAATGAAACAGGACAGTTCGAAGATGGCGGCACTATCTGTTGAAATTAGGAATAATGCTTTAAAGGCAGCAGCAGACGCGCTTAAAGATAATAAAGATAGAATCTTTGCTGCAAACAAAGAAGATATGGATGCAGCTGATTCAAATGGAGTTTCGGCAGCAGTAAAGAAACGTCTTAAGTTTGATGAGCATAAACTTGAAGATGTTTTGGCTGGCATCGATGGTCTTATTTCTTTACCAGATCCAATAGGAAAGCTTCAGCTTGAAAGACAACTTGATGAAGGTCTTATATTAAAAAGAGTTTCCTGCCCTATCGGTGTTATAGGAATTATTTTTGAGGCACGTCCAGACGCTCTTGTTCAGATTTCTTCTTTGTGCATCAAGAGCGGTAACTGTGCAATACTTAAAGGAGGAAAAGAAACTGCAAAAACCAATAAGGTTTTGTTTGAAGTAATATACGATGCTGTTACAAAAGCAGGTCTTCCTGAAAATTGTCTTTTGCAGGCAGAACTTCATAATGAGATAGATGAACTTTTGCAGTGCCACGAGAGCGTAGATCTATTGATTCCTCGTGGTTCAAATGCATTTGTTCAGTACATCATGAATAACACAAAAATCCCGGTAATGGGCCATGCAGATGGTATTTGTCATACATATGTCGATAAGGATGTTGACCTTGAAAAAATGCTTCCAGTAATTGTGGATGCAAAAACTCAGTACACAGCAGCGTGCAACGCTACAGAAACGCTTTTGGTTCATCGCGAGATCGCTGTTACAGCACTTCCTAAAATTGCAAAAGCATTAGCTGATGCGGGGGTAAAACTTCGAGGGACAGGAGAGGCAGCAGGTATCATAAATGCAGAGGAGAATATGATTGCTGCTGATGATGTCATGATGGAAGATGACTTTGGCACAGAATATCTGGATATGATTATTTCAGTGAAGCTGGTTGAGAACGTTGATGAGGCGATTAACCATATTAATAGATTTGGTTCACACCATACGGACTGTATTCTCACTGAAAACGCTGAAACTGCTGAACACTTTATGCAGCTTGTAGATTCCGCAGGTGTATATCAGAACTGTTCAACAAGATTTGCGGATGGCTTTAGATACGGCTTTGGTGCTGAAGTTGGCATCAGTACTGGCAAGATTCATGCAAGAGGTCCAGTTGGGTTAGAAGGTCTTGTAACCTACAAATATAAGCTCTTTGGACATGGTCAGATTGTGGCAGATTATGCATCTGGAAAGAGCCAGTTCAAGTTTAAAGATTTATAGGGTGTTATAAAAAGTCCTGCATATGCAGGACTTTTTTTATTCTTCCCAGAAGAGGTCATCAAGGGTTTTATCTAATGCTCTGCAAATTGCAAGGCAAAGCTTAATTGTCGGATTATAGTCACCCTTTTCTATGGCATTTATTGTCTGACGTGAGACTCCCACTGCCTGAGCAAGAGCCTCCTGAGACATATCTTTTGCGGCACGTGCCGATTTAATCCTTAGATTTTTCACAGGCTATTCTTCCTCCTTATCTTCTTTATTTTTCACATATAAAGCAAGAAGGATTCCACCAAACATTATTGCTACAATAAGGTTTGTACTGTGAAGTGTAAGCACTCCGTTTTCTATAATACTTCCATCGCAGATAGACATGATTCCAGGGATAATATTTAATACAAAAGCTAAAATGTAAAGCCAATAAAAACTTTTTCCCGTTGCATTGTATCCCATAAAAGCGTCATGTCTTACAGCGTATACACAGAAAATAGTAACAGGAATGAAGAGCGCAATAGAAGCTAAAGCCGCAGGCTCTACTGGAATTTCATAGCCAAAATCACCAAGTGTATAAAGTATATAAATTGCGAACTCAATCATAAAAGTTGTGAAGCCAAGCTTATAAGCATTTCCTCTTTCAAAAAGCTGTCTTTCATCAAAGCCTTCTTTGCAGTCCATTTTTTTCTTTCTGAAAATAAGTCTTATTACTACTGCAATTAACAAAACGGCAAGTATTCCACAAATATATCCTAAAGTATAATCATTCATTTTCTTCCTCCAAATATAAATTACAATTGTTTGGGTATCCTTTACAATATGTAATATATACTTTACATTTTGCAATGTCAAGTATATTTTACTTTTTGTTGATTTGTTATGTTTTTTTGGGTAGCATGCACGCGAAATTGGAGTTTGTTACCCAATCGAAATCAGTTTTGGGCAACAATGTACTTTTTCTAGCCGTTGTTACCCAAAATATCCTAGAAGTAGCACTTTGAATTATCATTCAAGTTATATTCCGTGCGTGTAATGCCTTATTTGCGTACAATTTTGGGTAACAAACATATTGTAATGAAAAAAGCTACCCAAACGATTTTTGTTTTGGGTAGCTTAAGCTATTTTTGTGGATATGTTACCCAAAAGGCCTGTATTAATGTTACTAAGGCCAAAAGGGTTATATTTTTAAGCTTGCTTTTTGCCTAAAACCAGCTTAAGAACAACAAGTGCGCCAACCATGATTGCGATGCTGAGTGGGAGGCATACAATCCAGTTTCTGATGAAACCAGAGAAGATGTAGCATACTACTGAAACACCTGCAACGGTAAGTGCGTATGGAAGCTGGGTTGAGACGTGTTCGATGTGATCACATTCGGCACCAGCTGAAGCCATAATGGTTGTGTCTGAGATTGGAGAGCAGTGATCACCACAAACTGCACCAGCCATGCAAGCTGAGATTGCTATAATCATAAGCTCGTTTGAAAGATTGCCACCAAATACGTTTACAACGATTGGGATTAATACTCCGAAGGTTCCCCAGGAGGTTCCTGTTGAGAATGCTAAGAGAGCACCAATTATAAATACGATTGCAGGAAGAAGTGACATAATTGCTGGCTTATCTGCGAAGCCTGCAACGATGCCTGCAACATATTCTCTTGCACCAAGTGAATCGGTCATAGCTTTAAGAGACCATGCAAAAGTAAGGATTAAGATTGCAGGTACCATACTTTTGAAGCCTTCAGGAATTGAACTCATACATTCATTGAAATTGAGTACCTTGGTTGCAAGGTAAAAGATGATTGTAATTATAAGTGCAATGAGAGATCCAATTGAAAGACCAACTGAGGCATCTGCATCAGAGAAGGCCTGGATGAAGCTTGCACCTTCAAAGATTCCACCGGAATATACAAGGCCGATTACCGAGCAAATGATAAGGACAATGATTGGGAATACAAGGTGTATAACTTTGCCTTTGGCGCTAACTGGTGGGTTAGGGTTTGCAGTTCCAGCAAGTGGAATATTTTTTTCTGTAATGTTATCTTCTTTTGGCTCTGATCTGTCGCTTAAAGCCATTGGGCCATAGTCAAAATTCATCTTTGAAATAGTGATGATCATGACAATTGAAAGAAACGCGTAGAAGTTGTATGGGATTGCACGTACGAAAAGTTCAAGTCCGTTTGCACCCTCAACAAATCCTGAAACCGCAGCAGCCCAGGATGAAACAGGGGCTATTATACAGATTGGAGCAGCGGTTGCGTCGATTAAGTATGCAAGCTTTGATCTTGGGATTTTGTGCTTGTCAGTTACAGGTCTCATTACGGACCCAACAGTAAGGCAGTTGAAATAGTCATCGATAAAGATGAGAATTCCGAGTACCATGGTTGCCATCATTGCACCGAATTTTGTTTTGATGTGGCTGGCAGCCCAGCGACCAAAAGCGGCGGAACCTCCGGCTCTGTCCATGAGCATAACCATTGAACCGAGAACAACCAGGAAAATAAGAATTCCGACGTTGTAGGCATCTGCAAGTGATGCGATAATACCATCATTTAATACGTGGGTTACGGTACCAGAGAAAGAAAAACCTGAATATAAAAGGCCTCCACAGAGGATACCAATAAATAAAGAAGAGTAGACCTCTTTGGTGATAAGAGCCAGCACAATAGCGATTATTGGTGGCAGAAGTGATAAGAAAGTTCCTTCGAACATTTTAGCCTCCTTTTATGCAAAATAAATACAAAAGTTATTTTACAATAAATGGAGGCAAAATGCTTTACTTATTCATGAAATTTTTTGATTGCAGTTATTGGCTTGAAAAGAGCAGTGATAATAACAAGGTTTGCAATGTATTCAAGCAGTAATCCAGGAAACTGAGCAAGTCCAGCAGCAAAGCCTCCGTATAAAAACATGCCTGTTATTGTGTACCCAAATAATGGAATGAGTGTTGCTATAGCGGCAGCAAAAGGAACCGCAAATTTTTTTCCATGAAAGACCTTTAATAAAGCGTAAAAAACGATAGGCATAAGCGCTTTTATAATAAAGGTTGGAAGTGTATAAACAGGATAGGATAAAAGGTCAGCTAAAGCTGAACCGAGTGCAGAGGCTGCAAGCCCGTAGGGTGCTGAAATTAGTGTGCAGAAAAGTAAAATGACACTGTTGCCTACGTTAAAATATCCAAGTGGAATTGGAATTTGGATAAATCTGGTTACGACAAAAACCAAAGCCATCATCACTGCTGTTAAAGTTAATTCTTTTATTTTTGTATTCATGTTGACCTCCGATATTATATGTTAGCCTTCAAAAGGACGTACTCTAAGCGTTACGCCAAGCTCCTCGCAGATTCCACGACAGATTTCTATCTTTTCTTTAGACATTACTACATCTACAACTGTCATAACTACATTAGGAACGTACTGTTTTGCGAGAACTGCGAATTTTTTGATTTCTTCGTATGAATCTATGCCAAAACGTGATCTTGTTAATTCAAAAAATTCTTCTTTTGTTGGTGCGTTGAGGGAAATTGAAACAGTGTCAAATCTGCCTTCTAATAAAGGAGTGATATCTTTTTTATGAATCATATTTCCAAGACCTACAGTGTTTATTCTGAATTTTAATGATGGATACTGTTTTTTTAGCTCATCAATTATTTGGGTGATGTCTTCTATTCTTTTGGTAGGCTCACCAAAGCCGCAAAAAACAACTTCACCGATTACTGAAAGATCGTATTTTGCAAACTCTTTTAGAACTTCGTCTACAGTAGGTTCCCCATCTTTTAACCATAAAGAATTGCCTTCCAGCTGCTCTTTAGTATGACGAAGACAAAAAGTGCAATTGCAAGGACACTTATTTGTCATATTTACGTATACGTTTTTTCCGGTAAGATCGCCACTTTTAGCAATATCTAAGTAACCCTCGTCGCCTTCAAGACCTGTAACTGTGTATAAAATCATGGTTTTCTCCTTATCTAAAGTTGCTATTACAGATTAACTAATTCATTCATAAACATCTCGAAACATAACCCATAATGGTTAGGCACTTTGTTTTCTTCACAGTAACGAATGCATTTTGAAACAAAATCTGCAGCTTTTTTTACTGCGTCATAAACGCTATATCCGTTCATGTACATACCAGCTATTATTGAACTGATAACATCACCAGTTCCGCTTCTGTCGCCGCCGATTCTGTCTACCATTACTATTCTAAAATCATCATCACCAGACTCGGCTAAATCCGTATCGTAAATATAGTTGGCAATCTGTGTCTGATTGAGATTAATGCCGGTAACTACGATGTGTTTAGGACCTTTTTTGGCTAACTCTTTGCACATTTCGTGCAACATGTCGAGTGTGATTTTTCCCCGTGGATATTCGTAATCAAGCAGAGTACATAATTCCGTGAGATTTGGGGTAATTATGTCAGCATACTGGACAAGTTCTTTCATTTTTTCACACATCTGAGGTGTGTAGGTTTGGTAAAGCTTTCCATAATCTCCCATTACAGGGTCTACAAGTATGAAATTGTTGTCATTTTTAAAATTTTTAATGAAATTTATTACTATTTCAACCTGTTCCATCGAGCCAAGAAAACCAGTAGCTATAGCATCAAAGGAAAGCTGGAGCTTCTTGTAGGTTTCTATATAGTCGGTCATTTTTGAAGTGTAATCATCAAAATAGTATTCAGGAAACTGAGTATGAGCTGAAAGTATGGCTGTTGGAACTGTAACTGCCTGTATTTTCATTGCAGACACTATAGGAGCCATTACTGCAATAGAACATCGCCCAAACCCGGTAACGTCATTTATTAAAGCAATTTTTTTCTGCATTTTATTTTTCTCTCCAAGCTTAGTGTTTAAAAAAATATGAACGTAGTATATAATGAGTTTGTCTTTGAAAAAATAGACAAAAATAAGAAAAAATAAGGGGACAGATATGAGCGGGAACATATTATATATAAAAACATATTCTTATTATAAAGAACTTATCGAAGATGGAAAATTTCTACCAGGTGACAGAATGCCATCTTTACGGGAATGTTGTAAAGACTTGGGGATTAGTAAGACAACAGCTGAAGCAGCGTACTTTCAACTGGTAGCTGACGGGTACATTGTAAGTCAGGAAAGGTCGGGATACTATGTCTCGATGAATAAAAAAGCTAGTTTAAACAAGGTTCAACTAGCAACAACTAACCCTAAAAAGTCTGAAAAAATCGCTGTTCGCTATGATTTTTCAAAAATTGGAGAGGATCCAGAATATTTCTGCTTTTCATTATGGCAAAGGTATATGAAAAGTGCCCTCAGATATACAGAAACACTTGTTAGCTATGGAAATTCTCAGGGTGAGGAGGAACTTAGAGAGGAAATAGCAGAATATGTAAGAAAGAATAGGAACATATATTGTACTTTGGATGATATTGTTATTGGAGCATCAACTCAAAGTCTTCTTATGATTTTACTTCCGATTCTAAAAAATGAGGGTCTTAGGACAGCATCTGTTCCAACTGTTGGCTTTGAGAGATACGCAAAAGTGTTTGAAGATAATAGTTTTGCTGTTGGATATAGAGATAAGGAAGCGGATGTAATTTATGTTTCTCCTGCCCATATGACTTCTTATGGTGAAGCGATGAGCCTAAAAAGGCGTCATGAAATAGCAAAGCATAGTGAAAATGGGCATATCATTATAGAAGATGATTATCAGAATGAATTTAATTATTCAAAACATCCATGTCCAAGTATTTTTGCTCTGGCGAAAGGGGAAAATGTTGTTTATCTGGGGGGCTTTTCCCGAGTTTTAATGCCATCCATAAGAATCAGTTTTATGATTCTGCCTTCATCAATAAGGGCAAAGTACATGGAAGTGGCGTCAAAATATGATCAGACTGCTTCAAAAACTGAACAAATAGCACTGTCCCATTTTTTGCGAGACGATCAGCTTAACAGACATATTAGAAAAATTAAAAGGTTATATGGAACAAAAAGAGAGGCTCTAAAAAGCATTTTGGAATGGCTGTGCGAGGGGTTAAAAGGTGCCGATAAATTAAAAGCAGATTTATTAATCGGAGAATGTGGCACAGAAATGGCTATTGAGGTGCGAGGTATGGAACGGGATATGTTAGAGTACTATCTGTCTCAACACGATATGAAGTGTATAATTGATGAACAAAAGAATGGAATATATCATCTGATATTTTCCTGCGGAATAATTGCACTTGAAAAGATGCAAGAGATAGATACAGTTAATTGATTAGTAAATAGGAAGGTTTTTTGGTATAATAATCGATTATGAAAAGAATTAATGAGAGGGTAAATATAAGAGCTGTTCAGATTCGTATGCTTGTTGCATACGTTCTTTTGTCATTCTTTTCAATCTATACAATTTCCACCCTTATAATTAATTTTTCAAGTGATGTTTTAGCCAATAAGGTTTCAAACCTTATTTCAGCAAATTGCCAACAGATAGAGTTAAATACGAATAATTACTTAAATACTGTTGAGACAATTACAACGTTGTTGTTCGCTGATGAAAAATATTATAAGTATAACCCTGTTAAAGATGAATACGATGAGTACACCAGAATAAAAAATGATGAAGCAATTGCTGATAGAATTGCAGATCTTGGTCTTATGCAGAATTTTTCTGATTTTGCAGTTGTATATTCAAATGGAAACAGGGTTGGATGGACATCAAATACTACAGCTGCTCTGTTTGACGCAGAAGAATTATATAAAGAACTAAAGTCGTCTATCAACAATACAAGAACTCAGGATGGATGGATTTTCGGGATAGGCGATGTTACAGATAGACTCTACTACGTTAAACAGTTAAATGATGACGCAATAATAATGACCTCGTTTTATTCAAGAGAACTGGAAAATGCTTTTGAATATCCTACTGAACTAGAGGGAATGGTTATAAACCTTGTTGATGAAAATAATACAATTCTCTATTCATCAAAACCTGATAACATTGCAAGTGTGCTTGATGAAGAAATTGCTGGGATTATCGAAGGGAAGGCATCGGATAATTATATAGCTAACGCGAATTCATGTGAAAATGGTTGGAGCGTTGTGTGTGCCATGCCTACTTCTTATATTTTGGGAGAAACAAATCAGATAAAGCATAGTGCGTTGGTGATGGCGTGGATAGTTGTTGCCATTATGATTGCGATTGGCTTGGCCTTCCTTTCACATATGTTTAAGCCTGTTGATTCAGTAGTTGAAGAATTGCAGGAAGAGGCAGTAACGGATATGCTTTCGGGATTGTTCAATAAACAAAGTTTTAATGCAGAAGTAAGTAGAAGGCTTTCTGGATTAAGACCTGAAGCTACCCGAACCTTTGTTATGATAGATGTTGATAATTTTAAACTCGTGAATGACAATTTGGGCCATGCTTATGGAGATGAGTTTATTGTCAGAATGGGAAAACTTGTCTCGGAACAGTTTGACGAAGGATACACTGTTGGACGTGTTGGTGGAGATGAGTTTGCCATTTATACTGAAAAAGATAATGAAAATGTAGAAGAAGAAACAGCAGCGATCGTAAACGCCATAAAGGATTTGTTTGCTGCGTTTGACAAAGAGTTTTTTGAAGATAAAACAAGGGTGAATGTTTCGCTTAGTATCGGAATAGCTGTTTTGACAGGAGAAAGAAGATTTGACAATCTCTATAAAGCAGCCGACGAAGCTCTTTATATATCTAAAAAATCAGGCAAAAACAGATACACAATTTATGATGCAGGGGAGGTAAAGTGATGAAAAAAATACTTCCATTATTACTAGTTCCTGCGCTTTTGCTTTCTGGCTGTGGTAGTGTTTCTGAGGTAATACTAGGAGCACCTATTGAAACAGTTGAAACCCAGGAAGATAGAACTCAAATCAGAATGTCATGGTGGGGAAATGATAATCGTCATGAATACACCATGAATGGTATTGGCATTTTTGAGAAGGAAAATCCTGACATAAAAGTAAAAAACACCTATGGTGTATGGCAGGGATTTGAAAGAAGAATGCGCGTTGCCATGGAGTCGCATACCGAAGCGGATGTAATGCAGATTAATTATGCATGGATTGACCAGTATTCTCCAGACGGCAGTGGATTTTATGATCTTAGTGAGCTTTCCGATTATATTGACCTATCAAATTTTGAAGAATCTGATCTTCAGTATGGTATAAAAAATGGAAAACTCAATGCGCTTCCAATAGCGTTCAATTCTTATGAGTTTTACTATAACCAGGTGATTTGGGATAAATATGGACTTGAGTTTCCCAAAACCTGGGACGAGGTGTTTGCAGCAGCTGAAGTAATGAGAGAGGATGGTATATATCCGTTTGGCTTTGTAAAAAAACAGGCCTTTATGCTTTCTCTTAGCTGGTTTGAACAAACCCACGGAAAGAGAGTTTTCTCAGAAGACGGAATGCTTAATGTTGATGAAAAAGAGCTTGGAGAAATGCTTGATTTTTACCGAAAGATGGTTGACGAAAAAGTCATGATCCCGGTAGAGGATTTTGAAAAATCCAAGTTTGCTGATGGAACTGTAGCTGCAACTATGTGTTGGGTTAGCGACGCAGGTAACTATTGCAATGCTCTTGAAAGCAAAGGTGGAATTCCTAAAATTGCTGGTTATCTTATTCCGGATGATTCGAAGTTATCTGGCTGGTATATTAAGCCTGCAACTATGTATGCAATTTCGGCTTATACAGACCATCCACAGGAGGCTGCAAAGCTTTTAAATTTCCTGATAAATAGTCCGGAGATGGCAAGTCTTCAGATGTCTGAGAAGGGTGTTCCAGTTTCAAAAACAGCAAGACAGACTCTTCACGATATGCCGGATTCAGATATAAGTTATGAATTTATGGCGAGTGAATATATGAACGAAAATATAGATAGACTTTCTATTATTCAGCCAGTCATGGAGAATGACGAAATCATATCCGCGTTTAAAGAATGTGGAGATGACTACATTTATAACAAGAAGACATTGGCTGAATGTTCGCAAAGTTTATATAAAACCATTGCAGAAAAATGCAATGAATAAATAATAAAAATATGGAGAGAAAGAAAATGAAAAAAATAGTTGTAGCAGCGCTTACAGCGGTAGCATCTGTAATGCTTTTGACAGGATGCTGCGTAAAGCATGAATGGGTTCCAGCAACATGTGCAGCTCCAGAGACTTGTGGAAGATGTGGAGAGGTGCGAGGTGAAAAGCTCGAGCATACCTGGGTGGATGCAACATGTACAGCTGCAAAGACCTGTTCAGTATGTGGTGAGACAGAAGGAGAGCCTTTAGGACATACCTGGCAGGTTGCAACTGTAGAAAAAGCAAAGACCTGCTCAGTATGTGGAGAGACAGAAGGTAGTCCAGTAGAATTTAGCGAGCTGGATTTTACAGCACTTGAAACCTTTTATTGTGATTACGCAGATGTAATAAATGATGAAAGAATTGTTGCATGTAACGAGGATGGGGGAAATATTTCATACACTATTCTTGACTTTGATGGAAATGAAATAAAGAAGATTGATATAGATTTAACTCATGAGGATGGATCTTATAGTGGATATGCTGCAAGAATAATAAAAGATTATCTGTTAATTTCGTATCCTACAGCATATGCAACATCAAATTGTGATGTAGTTCTTGAATTCTATAATCAGGATGGTGAGCAGGCCCTTACAATTAGCCTTCCAATTGAAGAAGTTCCATTTAAATTTATCGATGGCACCTTCCCTGCTGTCAGACTTAATGGTGCAAGAAATAAGATTGAGGTTGGTGATACGATGTTTGAAACCATAGTTGGTGCATACGATATCGAAAGCAGCCAGTGGAGCGATGCAGCTAATTACCAGAGTGATGTACCTGATGCTACTTCAGAGTTAAATATTGAAGATTATGAAGTTGTTAGTGTCTATAGCGTAGATATTGATGGATACCTGGCAAAGGATTTGAATGGACAGTGGTGCTATGTTGATAGAACTGGAAATGTACTTGCAACCTATGCAGATGCGACTGATTTTACCGCTCAGGGTTACGCTTTAGTTTCTGCAGACGGCACAAACTACGATCTTATTGATAAAGACTTTAATATTATTGGTAAAGATGTTGTATCAGGCGAGACGGCATATCTTTTCTCAGGAACAGCTGGATTTGTTGTGTTTGACGGAGAAATTTACAGATACTATAAAGTTAGATAGAAGTTTAATGGGCTTCAGGAGGCAGTATGTTAGCTGAAAAAATCAAGAAACTTAAGGAAGAAAAAAATGCAGTAATTCTTGCTCATTATTATGTTGATGAGGATGTTCAGGATATTGCGGATTATATTGGAGATTCGTTCTATTTAGCGAAGGTTGCAACAAAGGTTGAGCAGGATAGAATCATTTTTGCTGGCGTTGAGTTTATGGGCGAAAGTGCAAAGATATTAAACCCATCAAAGCGTGTATTTATGCCAGATGCTACAGCTGACTGTCCTATGGCGCATATGGCCACAAAGGAAGAAATTTTAAAGATAAAAGAGCAGTATGAGGATGTTGCAGTTGTATGCTATATCAATTCCACTGCTGAACTTAAGACTTTATCTGACGTATGTGTTACATCTTCAAATGCGGTAAAGATTGTTAAGAATCTTCCTAACAAAAATATTTTCTTTATTCCAGACAGAAACCTTGGCAGATTTGTTGCAAATCAGGTTCCAGAGAAGAATTTTATCTTTAATGCTGGACACTGCCCAAGACATACTGCAATGTTTGAAAGTATGGTTTTAGAAGCAAAAGAAGCTCATCCAAATGCAAAGTTTGCAGCTCATCCAGAGTGTACAGAGGAAGTATTAAAGCATGCTGATTATGTCGGAAGTACATCAGGAATCATTGACTATGTTAAAGATGCTGATGCTGAAGAATTTATTATTGGTACAGTTGATGGTGTATTCCACGAGATAGAAAAGGTTGCTCCAGGAAAGAAACTTTATACAATTAAGCCGGATCAGGTTTGTGTAAACATGAAGAAGGTTACTCTGGATAAAATAGTTGACGTTCTTGAGAATGATACCAACGAGATTTTCGTTGAGGAAGAGGTTGCTAAGAAGGCTATGCTCCCACTTACAAGAATGCTTGAGCTTGCAAAATAAGTATGAAAAAAGCAATGATAGCTATGAGCGGAGGCGTTGATTCTTCGGTCGCAGCTTACCTTATGAAAGAACAGGGATATGAGTGCATAGGTGCTACTATGCATCTTTATGATAATGAGACAGCAGGTATTGAGCGAGAGAAAACCTGCTGCTCTTTATCTGACGTTGAAGATGCAAGAGCAGTAGCAAATAAACTCGATATGCCTTTTTATGTTCTTAATTTCAAAAGGGAATTTAAAGAAAAAGTAATTGATCATTTTATATGCGAGTATGAATGTGGACATACACCAAATCCATGTATCGACTGCAATAAGCATATGAAATTTGAAAAGTTCTATCACAGAGCTATGGAACTTGAGTGTGACATGGTAGTAACAGGCCATTATGCAAGGGTTTGCTATGATGCTGATAGAAAACGTTTTGTACTAAAAAAAGGTGTTGATCACACTAAAGATCAAAGCTATGTGCTTTATGGTATGAAGCAAAAAGAAATGGCGCACACCTCATTTCCGCTTGGTGCTTTTACAAAAGAAAAAGCAAGGGAAATGGCGGAAGCGCAGGGCTTTATAAATGCAAGAAAACGAGACAGTCAGGATATCTGTTTTGTTCCAGATGGCGATTATGCAGCTGTCATAAAGAGATTTTCGGATAAGGAATATAAACCTGGCGATTTTATCGGTCCAGACGGTGAGATTCTAGGCAAGCACAAAGGTATTATTCACTATACTTTGGGGCAAAGAAGGGGACTTGGTCTTTCTTTAAAGGAGCCTTTATATGTTCATCATCTTGATCTTGAAAAGAATGAAGTGCACCTATCAAGAAACGATGCGCTTTTTACTGATGAACTTGATGCATGTGATGTAAACTGGATTGCATACGGCCAAAGCGTTGATGAAAATGGTGATTTTATTGGCGAAGCCCCAGAAGATGTAGCTGATATTATGCCTAAGGAAATCAGATGTAAGGCAAAAACCAGATACTCACAAAAAGAAGCAGATGCTGTGGCTTATCCATTGCCTGATGGAAGGGTACATATAAAGCTTGATGAGCCAGTCAGAGCGATTACAAAAGGTCAGGCTGTTGTAATGTATGAAGGTGATGTCGTGATTGGTGGCGGAACTATTTGTTAGAAAATGAATTTAAATAGTAATCAGGGTAAACAGAATAATACTGACAGGTCTTTTTTAGAAAGGCCTGTTTTTGTTATGGGTCTTGTCCTTGGTTTTGTGCTATTTTTGATTTGCTACGGTGTAAGAGCACTTAATCCTTCCTACGAGGGAATTGTTATGATGGATAGAGACATTACTCAGCATTACATGGGGTGGCTCTATTATAGGAATAGTGCGTGGCATTTCCCTATTGGACTTATGGACGGAATATCTGCGCCATACAATGTTTCTATTGTTTACAGCGATTCAATACCTCTTTTTGCAGTATTCTTTAAACTGATTTCTGGTATTCTTCCTGAAACTTTTCAGTATTTTGGAATATATGGTTTTATGTCGTTTGGCTTAATGGGAGGTTTTGCGGCAAATCTTATTAATTATTTTATGAAAAAGCCAGCGTTATCAGTTTCCCTTTCTACATTCTTTATTTTAAGTCCATATGTTTTACACAGAATGTTTATTCACACAGCTTTAGCCGGTCAGTGGGTAATTATTCTTGCGATGCTCCTTTGGATTAAGCACCCATATAGAGAGGAAAAGCCTGTAAAGAATGTAATTTACTGGGCGATTCTTTTGTTTATAACAAGTGGTATACACCTTTATCTTGTCGCAATCGTTTATATATTCTGTTTCTTGAATTCACTTGAAGTAGTAATTCGTGATAAAAAGTGGAAATGGCCAGTTATAAGCCTTATTACCTCGTTTGTTGTGGTTATTTTTAATCTTTATATTCTTGGTGCTTTTTATGGCGGAGTATCAGCAGGTGCTGGTGGATTTGGAGAGTTTTCATCAACACTTCTTACATTCTTTGATGCGGGGAATCCTGATTTTGCAGCCAGGATATTGCCAAATCTTCCGGAGGGAATGTATCAGTTTGAGGGCTATGGATATCTTGGCTTTGGCATGATTATTCTTTGCATTTTTGCTTTTATTATTCGTGTGAATAAGAAGGTGAAATTTAGCGAAGCGGCTACGGATATTTTAAGATTTAGATTGCTCGTAATTGCCTGCATAGTCTTTGGCATTTGGGCGATTATTCCTAATATTACGATTGGAGAAAGCATAAATGAACCTTCGGTTCGCACACTGTTTTCTATACCAATGCCTGAATTTTTGGTCAATCTTTTCTCGATTTTAAGATGTAACGGAAGGTTTATCTGGCCTGTTTGTTACAGTATTTTCCTGGGAAATTTGGTTTACATAAATCATATTTTGAAAGGTAAAGAAAAGGCTGTTACAAAGAAGATTTGTACAGCTGGCCTTATTCTTGCACTTTTAGTTCAGGTATTCGATTTATCAAGTGGAATAATTGATAGAAGAACAAACCATTTCTTTGGTGAAGAATATATACCTTGGTATATAAAAGAAGGCGAAGTGTGGGATAAGTTATTAGAGACTCGTCCTCACGTTGTTTATATGCAGACCGATATGGAAAGAGGCACACGCCTTGGCTATGCTATTGCAAGAAAAGCTATTAAAGCTGGTGGTGACTTAAATACATTTTATCTTGCAAGAGACTTAAATGCTGAAGTGCAGATTACTATCGATGAATATAAAAAAGAATTAGAAAATAAAAAAGCCAGAAAGGATGTAATCTACATCTTCCCGGCTGATACAGTAGTTCCAGAATCTTATGGACTACATCTATATAGGGTCAACGAAGTTGTTGTTGGAATATCCCAGGATGAAGATATCCTCGGGATGGAGTATGTGGAGGAATACTAAACTTTACCCCAAACAAGGCAACCACCGTTGACGTCAGCTGTAATGGTCAAAAATTCCCCATCATAATTTACATATCTCACCTGAGACTGATGCTCCCAGGTTGGATTCATGCTGATTTCAATATTATGCATAATGGTTCCTTTTTCTAAATTCAGGGTGTATGTTCCAGCATATGCCATATATCCGTGTGCAGCTTCTGCCATTTCCTCAATGGTTCCGTCGTGGAGATCTTTTGACGCATAAGGTCTTCTTCCAACTTTGGACATCTGTGCAGAAACATGACCGTCTTCTGTGTACATCAAATATGCTTCACAATCCTTTCCGAGAGGGTATGATATTTCTCCGCCCTTTCCCATCATAGTGTAAGACTGTAGTTTCCAGGTTCCGATAAGTTTTTCTTTTGTAAGCATAACGTCTCCTTTCTTGGTTAATTGACATTAATTCTAGTGATATTTACAAGACAAAAATATGGCTCAATCCTATAATCTTTCAAACGATATTTGTCCCTAAAAGACAATATGGAGGAAGATATGTATATTACTTTTCAGGAATTATTTGAATTTGAAGAGATGAGAGATGCTCAGGTTTTGGCGGGAAAAACAGCCCTAAATAATCTTATTAGATGGGGGCATGTTATTGAGGTTAAAAATTCAAAAGACTGGGCTACTCCTAACATGCTTGTTTTTACAACGGGTATTGCAATTGAAGACGATGCTGAAAACGGTCTTATAAATATGATTGAAAATTTAAATGAAAAAGGAGCATCAGGGCTTGTTCTGGGTTTGGGATTTATTACAGATGTGCCGAAAAAAGCAGTTGAATTTGCAGATGAAAAAGAGTTTCCTTTTATCATTATTCCTGGAGAGGTTAGCTTTGCAGATGTCATTTTTAAAATCGGAAATCAGATTTTTGAAAAAATGTCATCTATTAACAGACAACACATACTTATAGGAAACGTATTGACAGAGACTTCTACAATTAGTTACGAAGCTGAACTGGAGTATTATGGATATTTGCGTAATGTGAGATATTGTGTTGTAGCTGTTCGAAAAGAAGGGAAAGGGCGAATAGAGAATTCTATAGCGGAAGACCTTCAATTTGAAGTTCAGAAGATTAGGAATACAATACATAGAAAAATTTTTTATTACTATAAAATGAATCAGCTTGTATTTTTGATTCCTGATACACATGGAACAGATACAGAGATAAGTTTGGAAAGCATAATTTACGGAATTGACAAGTACATAGAAACTAAGCTGGGAAAAGATAAATATTATATTGCGGTGAGTGAGTGGGCGAATCAGCCATCTGATTTAAGCGTGGCTTATAAACAGGTGCTCACCACCTTTGAAAAAGGCAGGATATTATGTCCTGAAAAAAGAGTACTCAGCTATAAAGAATTAGGAATTTTTTCATTGGTGGATTTTAGCCAAAAAGAAGAACTTGAAAGTATAATGAAAATGTCTATAGGCGAATTATATAATCATCCTGATTTAATTGAAACCCTTCAGGTTTATATCAGTTGTAATATGAATATGCAGGAGACTGCGGATGAAATGTACGTTCACGTAAATACTATAAAATACAGAATGAAAAAAATAGATCAGCTTTTGCCAGAAGGTTTGGAAAAAAACAGGTTATACCAGATACAAACTGGAATATATCTCTCGAAAATTTTGACGATAAGTAATTGATTTGTCTGAAACGGACAAAAAATATAATAAAAGATTGTGGGAAAGGGAAGTATACTTGTCCAACATAGGAAAATTATAATACACCCATAAACGACAAAGACGTCACAGGTTATCCTGTGGCGATTTTTTTTGGAAAGAGGTGTTAATAAATGGCAAACAATCATCCTAACATTTTATACTTCGAGACTGATTTTGATTATCCATTAATCGTAAAAGGTGAAGGCATCTATATGTATGACGAGGATGGAAAAAGATACATAGATGGATGTGCTGGATCGATTAGTTCAAGTTTGGGCTTTGGAAGAAAAGAGATGGCAGAGGTCATGGCAAAGCAGGCTGAAGAGCTTTCGTTTGTACATAGACATCACGTCAGTTCAAAAATAGTAAACGAGGCTACCGATACATTAAAAGAAAATTTTCCTGCAATGGATAAATTTTTCCTGGTATCAGGAGGAACCGAATCTACAGAATGTGCAACAAAGCTTGCAAGACTACATTGGTATCACCAGGGCAAACCACAGAAAAATAAAATTATAGGCCGATGGATGAGCTATCACGGATATACAACAGATGCTCTTGCATATGGTGGAAACCCAGGCAGAAGAAAAGAGTTTGCAGCAATCTTAAGAGAAGATGGTCACATAATGCCTCCATATTGTTACAGATGCTGGGCAGGTAAGAATCCTGAAAATTGCATGCTTGAATGTGCAAATGAACTTGAAACTGCAATTTTAACAGCAGGTCCAGATACAGTAGCAGCATTTATTTGCGAGACAGTGGTTGGAACCACAATGGGATGTGTAACACCACCTAAGGAATACTATAAGAGAATTAGAGAAATCTGTGATAAATACGATGTACTTATGGTTTTGGATGAAGTTATGTGTGGTTCTGGTAGAACCGGAAGCATGCTGGCTATAGAACAGTATGGTGTAGTTCCAGATATTGTTGCATTAGCCAAGTCAATGGGCGGTGGATACTTCCCTATCGGATGCGTTGCATGTACAGCTAAAGCAGCGAAGCCGATTGAGGATGCAGGTGGTTTCCCTGTTGGACATACATGGGCAGGTAACCCAATTGCTTCAGCAGTTGTAAAGAAAACATTAGAAATCATAAAAGACGAAGGATTGCTAGAAAATGTAAGGGCACAGGGGGCACATTTACGAACAAGACTTGAGGCTTTAAAAGACAAGTACAGCTTTATTGGAGATGTACGTGGCATGGGTCTTATGCAGGCAATCGAAATAGTAGCTGATAAGGAAACAAAAGAAAGCTTCCCTAGAACTGAAAAAATAGCAGAGAAAATCTTTAAAGCATGTATGAAAAATGGCCTGATTATTATGACAAGCGTCAATATGGATCGCGGCATAAGAGGCGATGGAATCATGATAGGAACAAGCTTTGATGTAAAGAGAGAAGAGATAGATGAGCTTGTAGATATTTTAGAAAAATCTCTTTTAGAGGTTTTAGGCTAGATAAGAGGAGATCTCAATATGAAAGACCAGGTTGTTTTTGAAATAAAGAATGTAAAGAAAAATTTTGATGATCTTGAGGTTTTGCGGGATGTAAATATGGAAATCCATAAGGGTGAGGTTGTTGTTATCATCGGCCCATCAGGATCAGGAAAAAGTACTTTGCTTAGATGCCTTAATCTTCTTGAAACAGCAAGTGGCGGTGAGATTTTATACAACGGTGATGATATCACGAGAAAAGATTTTGTCGCTTCAGATTATAGAAAAAAGGTTGGAATGGTATTTCAAAGATTCAATCTGTTCCAGAATAAGAGCGTATTAAATAACGTGACTGTAGCTCCTATATCTTTAAACAAGATGGAAAAAAAGGAAGCTGAAGAACTTGCACTTGATTTGCTTGATAAGGTCGGACTTAAGTCTTTTGCAAAAGCTTATCCAGAAACTCTTTCAGGTGGTCAGCAACAACGAGTTGCAATTGCAAGAGCGCTAGCAATGAGCCCGGATGTTTTGCTTTTTGATGAACCTACATCAGCATTAGATCCAGAACTTGTAGGTGATGTTTTAAAGGTTATGAAAGACATTGCAGATACAGGTATGACAATGATAGTTGTTACTCATGAAATGCAGTTCGCAAGAGAAGTTGCAGACAGAGTGATTTTCATGGCAGATGGATATGTTGCAGAGGAAGGCAGTCCAGAAGAAATATTTACAAATCCAAAGAATCCACGAACAAAGGAATTTTTGGCACGAGTAATCAAAGAGGAGGCATAAGAGATGACAGTTAATTTTAAAGAAGCTTTTATACAGCTGTATCCCAGTCTTGGCCCTGCGCTTTTGACTGTATTAGAGATAACTCTTTTTGCTTTCGTGTTGGCGTTTATCCTTGGCTTTTTAATAGCGTTGGGACGTTTGTCGCAGAATAAGATTTTAGACAGAGTTTTACTTGTGATTGTCGAGTTTATAAGAGGAACGCCGTTACTTGTTCAGTGCTTTTATATATACTTTGTTTTTCCAGCACTTTTTAAAATGTTTGGCGTAAAGGTAAATATTACTGCGATTCTTGCAGGCGTAATGGGATTCGGTCTTAATTATGCGTGTTATATGTCAGAAGTCATTCGCTCAGCAATTTTAGCAATTGATAATGGCCAGATGGAAGCAGGATTGGCTCTTGGCTTTAAAAAGAGTCAGGTAATGATGAAATTCATAATTCCGAATGCAATAAGAAATTCGATTCCAGTTTTTGGTAACTATATCATTACCATGATAAAAGACACCTCTATTTTGGCATCTATATCGGCAGCGGAATTACTTCTTGTTACAAAAAACTATGCAGCAAAAACATTCCAGACAATTGAGTCATATACAATTCTTGCTTTGCTTTATTTGGTAATCAGTTTGCCACTTTCGCAAATTGTAAGAAGTCTGGAGAAAAAATTAAACAGATCAAAAAGATAATGTATGGGAGACCATTTATTACTAAGGAGGACAGTATTATGAAGAAAAAGATTTTAGGATTGATGATGGCAATCACGATGACGGCAAGTTTTGTCGCATGTGGCGCAACAGAGAGTGCGGCTCCAGCAGCAAAAGAGGAGACAACAGAAACCACTGAGGCAGAAGAAGCACCAGCAGAAGAGGCAGAGGCACCAGCTGAGGGAGAGGTTAGTGCAGCTTTGCAGAACTACATTGATAATGGATTTAGAATTGGTGCGGATCCATTTGCACCATATATTTATCAGGATGAAAGCGGTGCTTGGGTAGGCGTTGACTATGACATTTTAACAGCAGTACTTGGCGAACTTGGCGTAACTAATATTGAGGTTAAACCTACCGCTTACGAGTCAGTTATTCTTGAACTTAACAATGACAATGTTGATTGTACCTGTGATGGAATGTATATCACTGAGGCTAGAATGCAGCAGGGAGTATACTTCAGTGATGTTATCTACTATGAGAATGACTGTGTGCTTATAGCAGCTGATTCAGATATCGCAGCTGAGGCAGACCTTGCAGACAAAAAGCTTGCTGTAACTTCTGGTTCTGTAGCAGCAGACCTTGCAGAGGCTATGGTAGCAGAAGGTAAGGTTGGCTCACTTGATTACTATACCTCAAACGATTTAACTTTTGCAGCAGTAAACTCAGGTCAGGCAGATGCAGTTCTTTGCGACTGTTTTGCAGCAGCACCTACTATGGCTGATGATTCAAATCTTAGCCTTAAGTATCTTGATTCATACACTCCACAGCTTGAAGATGCAGTTGCAGGATTTGGTTTTAGAGCAGCAGATAAGGAATTTGTAGCTGAGTTTAACACCGTTCTTAACGCAATGAAGGATGATGGAAGATTACAGGCAATCTTTGAAAAGTGGAATATGAGTGCAGCAGTATTCTGCGATTCAGCAAGTGGTCATACTGTTAACCTTGCTGAATAATAATCAGAAAAGAGGAAACTAAATGAAATATACAATAGTTTTAAACAGACAATTTGGAAGTCTTGGACGCCAGGTTGCACAGAAAGTAGCTCAGCTTTTAGACATTGAATATTACGATAGAGATATCGTAGATGCGACAGCAAAAAAGATGGGTGTACCTGTTTCTAAAATAAGTGATTCAGAAGAGAGCCATGGAGGAAAATTCTTTGGAATGCAGTTTCCTTTGGGCAATGGTTCATCAGAGCTTAAAGATCAAATCTTTGACGAACAGGAAAGAATCATAATGAATCTGGCTGACAAATCATCATGTATTGTTGTTGGAAGATGCGCAGATTATGTTCTTAGAAATAATGAAAATGTACTTAATGTTTTCATCTATGCATCATATGGCAGCAGAATTAAAAACTGTGTAGACGTACTTGATTTAGCACCAGAAGAAGCTTTAAAAAGAATCAAGGAAGTTGATAAGGCAAGAGATGCATATCATATGAAGTATGCAAAATACCTCCCTAACGACATGAACCATATTCATGTAATGCTTGATAGTGGAACCTTGGGAGTTGAAGGAACTGCAGAGGCTATTGTTAGTGTGGCAAAGAAAAAATTTGGAATAGAGTAATTTAGTTGGAGGATAGTGCCATGGGTCTTGAAGGGTATTATGAAAACCTAAAAAAAGAATATGCCGAAAAGAATCCAATTTCTGGTAAGGCGTTTGAAAAAGCAAAATTATATTTGGCAGGTGGAGAGACAAGAACCGTGTCCTACTATCCTCCTTTTCCTCTTACTATTGAAAGTGGTAAAGGGGCTACGATAACTGATGTCGATGGAAACAGATATTATGATTTTTTGAATAATTACACGTCGTTAATTCATGGACATGCAAATGAAAAGATAGCTAATGCTATTTGTGATGTTGCAAAAAGAGGAACTGCGGCACCTGCAGGAATAGAAGAACAGGTTAAGCTGGCAGAACTTTTGGTAGAAAGGGTTCCTTGTGTAGAACAGGTTAGATTCTGCAATTCGGGAACTGAAGCGACACTTTTTGCTACTCGAGCAGCAAAAGTGTATACAAAGAAAAATGGCATTGTAAAAATGCTTGGTGGGTATCACGGCACAACGGACATGATGGAATATAATGTATCGCCGGATACACTTGATTATGAAAAACCTGAAAACAATCTTATTCCAAGACCGGATATTCCTGGAGTAAGCGAAAAGATAGCGGATGAAATGTTTATCATCCCTTACAACGATATAGATACAGCAAAAAAAGTTATAGAGGAACATGCAAAGGAAATAGCAGCAGTAATTGTTGAACCATTTCTTGGAGCAGGTGGCATCATTCCTGCAAAGAAAGAGTTTTTGCAGGCGCTTAGAGAGATAACTAAAGCAAACGATGTTCTTCTTATCTACGATGAGGTGCAGGCTCTTAGATTATCAGAAGGTGGAGCGCAGAAAAAATACGGTGTAATACCTGATATTTCAGCCTTTGGAAAAATAATTGGTGGAGGACTTCCAGTTGGAGCAGTTGGAGGTCGAAAAGATATCATGGATGTCTTTAACTCAACCAGTAAAGTACATGTTACTCAGAGTGGTACATTTAACGGAAATAGAGCAACTATGGCTGCTGGTTATGCAGCAATGATTCAGTATAAACAGTGTGATTGTGACAGATTGGAAAAACTCGCCGATATGGCAAAAAAGGGCATGGTTGATGCTTTTGACAAAACCGGAATAGAAGGATGTGTCACCCAGTCGGGCTCATTACTTAATTATCATTTCCTGAAAAATGAGCCTGCAAATTACACGGACGTTACGTTAGAAAACAAAGATCTTTGTAAGATAGTTCACCTTGAGATGCTAAAACGTGGTTTCTTCATAGCTCCGAGAGGACTTATGGCGTTGTCGACCCCTATGGATAAAAGAATTATCGAAGATTTTTGTTTGGCATTTTATGATTCGCTAGCCGCAATAGCGAAAACTCTCTAAAAAATATCCCCGGACTGGTTCCGGGGGTATTTTTTATAAGTTATTTATAAGCTCAATACACATTCTTCCGTTGTGATAAGGGCATTTCCAAATGGATACTAGATCCATGTCTTTGGATTTTCCATCCATAGTTAGTTCATTTAGCCATTCGGATGGCTCATCTCCAAAGTATTTTGCGACAATAAAATTAGTCTTTATGTATTGCCAGACTTTCTTTGTGGCTTCTTTAAATTTTTCATCGCCTGTTTTTTTATAAGCATGATTGAAACCTAAAGCTGTTTCTGCCTGAACCCACCATGCTCTGGTGGTATTTACAATACCATTTTCAGCTTCGTATGGAAGAGAGTGGCCGTCGAATGCGATGGAATAAACTTCCTCGGCAAACTGCTGTGTCATTGCTAAAAGAGCATCTTTGTTTTCACATTTATCACCGAGAACTTCGACGGTACGATCAAGTAGCCATGAGGTTTCGATGTCGTGACCGTACGAGTAAAGATCGATGATTGAATCAAATTTATCATCAAAGAATACAAGCTGACGCTTTAGTTCTGGCGAATATATTTTTTCATATTCTATTTTTAAGCAGTTATTTAACTTGTCAGCCAATTCTTCCGCCAAGGTGTCGCCACTAGCTAAAAGTGCTCTATATAATTCGGTATATCCTTCCATAACGTGAAGGAGAGTGTTCATGGTGTAATATGCTTCAACTCCGTTCTCTGAAAGTTTTTCGTTTGATGTTGGAGTGAAGTCTACGTTAAATGCCTCGCGATAAGAAAGTTCGCCAACGCATCTTTCTTCGATTATGTGGTATAAGTCGCAGGCAATTTTAAGTGCTTCTTCGTCTTTGGTCAAAAGATAGTAAGAAGATAAGCCATAGATTGCAAAAGCCTGACAATAAGTATGTTTTGTTGTATCAAGAGGCTTTCCGTCGAAGGTGGTTGACCAGTAAACTCCGCCGTTTTCTTTATCTAAAGCAATGTTTTTAATCCATTCATAAGCATGTTTTGTGGCAGGAATCTCTTTGCCTAATAAAATTGAAGCGTTAGAAAAGAACCATAGGATTCTGGCATGTAATATTGTGCCTTTTTCTGCTTCTTTATGAACTTTTCCATCGGCAGTTACAAGACCATAAAAACCGCCGAACTTTTCGTCGGCGATGTTTTGCCAAAATGGAATAAGATTTCCAGTTAAATGATTAAATATTTCTTGTTTCATCAATCATGTTCCTTGTTTCTGCGATGATGTAACGAGGACGCCCCTTGATTTCCTCATAAATCTTTGAAAGATAGTATCCTATGATTCCAAGAGAAAGCATAAGGACTGAGCTTGCGAAGGTGAGAAGTAAAATTACAGTTGTAAAACCTTCTTTTGCATTTCCCTGAGAGTATGTAATGATAGCTTCAACTGCAAAGAAAATGCAGATTAAAATCATAACCACACCGCAGATTGAAACAAGCTGAAGAGGGAATGAAGTGAAGCTTGTAATATTTTTAAGCGCATACTTTACCAGGGAGACGGTTGACCATTTTGAACTTCCGCCAGCACGCTCTGCAACATCATATTCAATCTGGGTAGATTTAAAACCAACCCATGAAGAAAGAGCTCTGAAGAACATATTTCTTTCAGGAAGTTTAAGAAGGGCTGTGACAGCTTTTCTGTCTAAAAGCTTAAAATCAGAGGCACGGGACATATCGATGCCAGCTGATGAACTCATCATTTTATAGAAAGTGTTTGCTGCAATAGTATGGAAAATGGTTTCTTTTCCGCGGGTGTTTTTAACACCTTCAACTACTTCAAAACCCTGTTCCCAAAGACGATACATCTCAACAGCAGTTTTTGGAGGGTGCTGAAGGTCACAGTCCATAACTATGACGCAGTCACCTTTTGACATCTCTAGACCTGCAAAGATGGCAGCTTCTTTTCCGAAGTTTCTTGAAAAATGAATTGCTTTTATGTGACTGTCAGAAGATGCATCTGAGAGCTTTTTCCAGGTGTCATCTTTTGAACCATCATCAACAAAAACAAGTTCATAATTAATATTCGCGTTTTCAAAAGTTTCGCACAATGTTTTTATTGAAAGTTCTATAACTTCGCTTTCGTTATAAGCTGGTAGAACTACTGATAAAAGTCCACTCATGTGTATACTTTTCTCGCTTTCTTAAATAGTATATAATTGGGAAAAGCCCAAAGTTACTGATATTTTAACAGATATATCTTGAATTATAAAGGAATACTATGAAGATTTATTATCATGCTGATGACCTTGGTCAGAGTCTTTTCCAGTCACAGCCATTTTTGGATTGCCATAATGACGGAGTGTTAAATTCGCTTGCTGTTATGGCTAATAGTCCAAGGGTAAAAGAGTGCTATGAACTTGTTCGCACTTTAGTTGATGAGGGTGAAATAAGGCCTACTGTGCACCTTAATTTTGTTGAGGGACCAGCTCTTTCCGAGGCGGATGAAGTTTCGGATTTGGTTGATGCGAGAGGCTATTTTTCGCTTGGATTCATTAAGGCTGTACTGATGGGATTTTCTTTTGGAAAGAAAAAGGAAATTTATAAAGCTGAGTTTAAAAGTGAGATAAAAAAGCAGATAGAAATGGGGCTTTCGATTTTTAAAGGGGATAAAGAAGAATTACCTCTTTGGGGAATAGATTCGCATCTTCATTATCATATGATTCCTATTATCTGGAAGTCTGTTTGTGAGGTGATAAAGGAGGAGGGATATAAACCATCCTGGATTAGAATTTCCAAGGATCCTGTGTCCCCTGTTTTAACAACCCCATCTGTATGGAAAAAAATACCGTTCATCAATGTAATTAAGTGGATGATTTTGAAAATAATTGGTCCTACCAGAAAAAAAGTTGAACAATTGGGCGTCAATGTTCCTGTTTTTTGGGGAATGTTTTCTACCTTGAGAATGGAGAAAGATATCGTTTCAAAACTCCATTCGAAGTATGAAAAAGTGGCTAAAAACAAGGGCTGTGACCTTGAGCTTATGTTTCATCCAGGGTACTCTGTGGATCGAAATGAAACCCTTGACCCAACCAGAGATGATTTATGGGAAGCAAATTCTTCAGAATTTCGCTTAAAAGAACAAGAAACACTAAAGACAATTTAGTTTAAATGTGATACTATAGTACCGTATGAAAAATCGATCTTATAAAATCATTACAGCAATCTTTTCTTTTCTGTTGATTCTTTTCATTCTGGCAGCACTTATTGTTGTGGTTGAAGTGGGTTCGACCCAGAAGAATGGAATCACTATAGTTCAGAAAGATGGGAATACTGATTCACGTGTTCAGGTAGAGATTAAGCCACGTGGAGGTGTTGGAGATTCCTGGGAAAAGCTTCTTGTAAATGATCCAAATGAAAAGAAAATAAATGGTATAACCTATTCCTGCAACATAAATAGCGAAATGGAAGATGAAATACCAGACTGGACACTGCGAATTGATATAGAGCAGGAAGTTTGGCTTAATAACGCCTGGTGTGGAACGATGGAGGTCCATCAGGGCAATAATGAGCAGGAGTTAGATTTACGATCAGTTAATCCAAGTAAAATAGTTCTTGATAAACTGGATGATCCGGATATCCTTATTCCTCTTGAGCCAGGTGATTATGTTATTTATCATCCTTCTCAGAAAGAATACGAGATGCCTATTGCACCAAATGGATTTAAGGAAATAGGATTCATTTTCTACTCTAATCAGGAAGATCCTATTCCAGCATTTTCAAGTGTTACTTTAAAATGCAATCCATCATCAGCATATGCAAACAAGGCGTCAGTTCAGGTTCTTATCGGATTAGGAATCATATGGGCAATCTCAGCAATAGCACTTGTTGTATTTATAATACAAATGAGACGAAGTGAGAAAATGCTTCGAACCCAGCAGGAACTTGTTGAGCAGACCATGCAGACTATTTCAAGTTTTGTTGATGCAAAGGACGAATACACTGCAGGTCATTCCAATCGAGTTGCTTCTGTAGCACGTATTATTGCGAGAAGATTAGGCTACGGTGCAGAAGAGCAAAGACAGGTTTACTATTGTGGTCTTCTTCATGATAGTGGGAAAGTTGGAATTCCTGATGGTATTTTAAATAAGCCTGGTAAGCTTACTGATGATGAGTTTTCAATCATAAAAACCCATAGCGTAATCGGTTATCAGATGCTTGAAAAATTAAGCCTTGTATCAATGGCAGCTACGGCAGCCAGGAACCACCATGAGAGGTGGGATGGAGCTGGATATCCTGATGGACTTGCAGCGGAGGAAATCCCTGAGGTGGCTCGTATATTATGTGTAGCAGATGCCTTTGATGCGATGAGTTCGACTCGTGTTTACAGACAGGCTATGGATCGTGAGTATATTCTTGGCCAGTTTGAAACTTATCGTGGAAGTCAGTTTGATCCTAGAATGGTTGATGCATTCCTGGAAGCAGTATCTGACGGAGAGATAGTAGTTTAAATGTTTCAGCCCTTGCTTATTCGCAAGGGCTATTTTTTTGCTTGCATTTCCGAACGTTTGTTTGTATAATCTAAAACAAGGGGAACGAACAAATGTTTGAGATACAGGAAGAATTGTCTTTAGATAAAAAACTTGAGATTTTAAGCGATGCTGCAAAGTACGATGTAGCCTGTACCAGCAGCGGAGTAGACAGACGTGGACAGAAGGGGATGCTTGGTAATTCCTGTGCGGCTGGTGTGTGCCATACCTTTGCTGCTGATGGCAGATGTGTTTCTCTGCTCAAAATTCTTATGACAAATCATTGCATATACGATTGCAAATATTGCAAAAACAGAATTAGCAATGATGTCCCTCGTGCCACTTTTTCCCCAGAAGAAATCTGCAATCTTACTATAGAGTTTTATAAAAGAAACTATATAGAGGGATTGTTTTTAAGTTCTGGTATTATCCAAAATCCAAATTATACAATGGAAAAGATGTGTGAAGCCTTACGTATGCTTCGTATGGAATATCACTTTAATGGATACATTCACGTGAAGGCTATTCCGGGTGCATCAGAAGAGCTTTTATATTCCGCTGGCCTTTTGGCAGACAGGATTAGTATAAATATGGAGCTTCCTACTCAGGCGTCGCTTGAGAAGCTTGCACCAAATAAGACGATGACGAATATTATTCGTCCAATGAATCAAATATCCCAGACTATAGCTTCACATCGTCTTGCGATAGGCAAAAGCGCGAAAATGGAAAGGGCGGGAATTAATCAAAAACTTACTCACAGTATCTTTGGAAATACCGTGGATAAAATCGAAGGTGGTAGCTCTCTTTTTTTGCCAGCTGAAAGAAAGGACAGGGATTTAAGGCGTCCTTTTGCAGCAGCGGGTCAAAGTACTCAGATGATAATTGGTGCAACGGATGAGACTGACCTTGAGCTTATCAGGACTACTCAAAGCCTTTATCAGTCTTTTGATTTAAAGAGAGTTTTTTATTCAGGATATATTCCAATTAATGAGGATGATAGTTTGCCAGAAATAGGGACGCCAGTTCCTCTTCTTAGAGAACATAGACTTTATCAGGCTGACTGGCTTATGAGATATTATGGCTTTTTTGCAGAAGAATTATTATCAGAAAAAAATCCGTTTTTTGATCAGAAACTTGACCCTAAATGCAATTGGGCAATTCATCACCTTGAGAATTTCCCGGTCGAAATTAATAAGGCTCCAGAGGAGGTTCTACTCAGAGTGCCAGGCATAGGCCCTACCAGTGTTAAGAAGATTGTTTCTGCCAGAAGATATGGAAATGTGAATTTTGAAATGCTTAAAAAGATGCATGTGATGTTAAAGCGTGCACAGTATTTCATTACATGTAATGGGAAAATGCTCTATAGAACTCCCATAGAAGAAAACTTTATTCGAAACCAGCTTACCGACACTGAAAAGGTAAGTGTGATGAAAATCGAAGGTCAGACGGTCCAGTACAAGCAGATGAGCCTTTTTAGTGATTTTGGGCTTAAAGCAGGGGGTTGATATGTACATATATACCTGTGAACCAAATTTAGAAGCGATGTTAAGCTGCATATATGATGCCTGGACCAGTAAAAGAGGGCATAAGAATATAAAGCTCATGCTAGAACCAGTTGAGCAGTTGACACTGTTTGATGAGTATATTCATGTAGATGCTGATTCAGAAAAAGTAGAAAAAGTGATGGATGCTGTGAATATGAAAATATCTCCCTGGTTTTATAGGCAGCTTGCATATTCGTCTATGGCGTATGAAGAGGATGTTTTGGATAATATGTATCACTGCATGATTCTTGGATTTCATCATGGGCCAGATGCGCTTGGCATGGTTCAGTATGCTGATATTATGCGCCACAATGAAATAAGAAAACGCTTGGGAAATGAAGTTAACAGATTTCAGGAAGTGCTGCGTTTTCATCAGGTGGGAGAAGTGTATATAGCACACTTTGAACCTAAAAGTAGAATTGCGATTGCTCTGGGGCCTATTTTCGAGGACAGAATGCCATCGGAAAACTTTGTGATAGTTGATGATATTCATAAAGAAGCTGTTGTTCATCATAAGGATGCACACTTTTATATGTATAAGCTTAGCGATGAAGAACTGGCGCGTCTTTTGCAAACAGAAGAGGAAAATGACTCCTATACAGATATGTGGAAAGTCTTCTTTGATACGATTGCAATAAAAGAAAGAACCAACAAGAAATGCCAGGATAATTTGTTCCCTATGTGGGCAAGAAAGCATGCTGTTGAAATGAATTAGTGTATCTTAAGAAATACAATCAAAAAAAAGGGGTTTTGTTGATTTTTTTTGTATACAATTATACAATACTCAATGCACTATGTTAAAAAAATAACAAATTAACACACAGAAAGGGAGCACGATGAGTCAGCACAATTTTTCACAGTGGGATGGCTTTTCTGGTGAGGTATGGAAGGACCATATCGATGTCAGAGATTTCATTCAGAACAACTATACACAGTATGATGGGGATGAGAGTTTTTTAGCAGGCCCTACCGAAGCTACCAATAAGCTTTGGGGACGTCTTCAGGAACTTCAGAAAGAAGAGCGTGCAAAGCGTGGCGTTCTTGATATGGAGACTGAAATCGTATCAAGCCTTACTTCTTATGGCCCAGGATATATAGATGAGTCTATGAAAGACCTTGAGCAGGTTGTAGGTCTTCAGACTGATAAGCCACTTAAGAGAGCATTTATGCCATTTGGTGGTATTAATATGGCAGAGCAGTCATGCAAGATGTATGGCTATGAGCCAAGTGAGAAGCTTCATGAGATTTTTACAAAGTATCATAAGACTCACAACCAGGGTGTATTTGACATCTATACTCCAGAGATGAAAAAAGCACGTCACGCTAAGATTCTTACTGGTCTTCCAGATACTTATGGTCGTGGACGTATTGTAGGTGATTATCGTCGTATCGCTCTTTATGGTATTGACTATCTTATCGAGAAAAAGCAGAAGGATTTCGCAAACACTGAGCGTCAGGGTATGCGTCGTTATGACTTCCAGCTTCGCGAGGAAATTGCAGATCAGATTAATGCACTCAAGGGCATGAAAGAGATGGCTCAGATTTATGGATTTGATATTTCTCAGCCAGCTAAGAATGCTAAAGAGGCTGTTCAGTGGCTTTACTTTGGATATCTTGCAGCTATCAAGACCCAGAATGGTGCTGCAATGTCAGTTGGCCGTGTATCTACTTTCCTTGATATCTTTATTGAAAGAGACCTTAAAGCAGGTATTCTTACTGAGGAGCAGGCACAGGAGCTTATCGATCATCTTGTTCTTAAGTGCCGTATGGTTAAGTTTGCTCGTATTGAGTCTTACAACCAGCTTTTCTCAGGCGATCCAGTTTGGGCAACTCTTGAGGTTGGTGGTATTGGTATCGATGGTCGTCATCAGGTAACCAAGAACTGCTATAGATTCCTTCATACTCTTGAAAACATGGGACCTTCACCAGAGCCTAACCTCACTGTTATGTACTCTTCAAGACTCCCAGAGACTTTCAAGAGATATGCTTCATATATCTCAGTTACAACAAGCTCAATCCAGTATGAGAACGATGATGTTATGCGTCCTGTATGGGGCGATGACTACAGCATCTGCTGCTGTGTATCTGCTACTGAGACTGGTAAAGAGCTTCAGTTCTTCGGAGCTAGAGCAAACCTTGCTAAGTGCCTTCTTTACGCTATCAATGGTGGTATTGATGAGAAGAGTGGTGAGCAGGTTGGACCTGAGTACAAACCAGTTACTTCAGAGTACCTTGATTATGATGAGGTAATGAAGAAGTTTGATGTTATGATGGATTGGCTTGCACACCTTTATGTAAATACTCTTAACATGATTCATTATATGCATGATAAGTATTACTATGAGGCTTGCCAGATGGCTCTTATTGATACTCATGTACGTCGTTCATTTGCAACTGGTATCGCTGGATTCTCACACTGTGTAGACTCACTTTCAGCTATCAAGTATGCAAAGGTTAAGGCTATCAGAAACGAGAATGGTGTTACTACCGATTTCGAGACCACTGGAGATTTCCCTAAGTATGGTAACGATGATGAGCGTGCTGATGAAATCGCAGTATGGCTTCTTAGAACCTTCATGGAGAAGCTTCGTCACATCCATACTTATCGTGATTCAGAGCCTACCACTTCAATTCTTACCATTACTTCAAATGTTGTTTATGGTAAGGCTACTGGTTCTCTTCCAGATGGACGTAAGGCTGGTCAGCCACTTGCACCTGGTGCAAATCCATCTTACGGTGCAGAGCAGAGCGGTCTTCTTGCATCACTTAACTCAGTTGCCAAACTTCCATACGAAGAGGCACTTGATGGTATTTCAAACACCCAGACCATGAACCCTAACGCTTTAGGTCATGATGATGAGGAAAGAGCAGACAAGCTTGTAACAGTTCTTGACGGTTACTTTGACCAGGGAGCTCATCACCTTAACGTAAACGTATTTGGTAAAGAGAAACTTGAGGATGCTATGGAGCATCCAGAGAAGCCAGAGTATGCTAACTTTACTATCCGTGTTTCTGGTTACGCAGTTAAGTTCATCGATCTTACTCGTGAGCAGCAGATGGATGTAATCTCAAGAACCTGCCACGGCGAGCTCTAAGATGTC
>JAKSSE010000059.1 GCA_024403255.1 Lachnospiraceae bacterium | reverse complement strand
CCGGTTCAGACGCTCCTACAGTTGAACTTGAAAAGGTGAGATATCGCTATGAAATAAATCTTTTGGAGCAGGAGTTGGCAGACTTTAGGGCGAAGAAAGCTCTTTATAAAGAAGTTATTGCAGAGCTTGAAAAACAGTTGTCAAAATGTGAAGAAGGAAGCAGAGCATATCAGGAAATTGCAAGTAAAATAAGTACTCTAGATACTTTAGATGAATTCAAAGGAATTTCACTAATCAAGAATAACATTCTTGCATTGGATCAGACTGCAGAAGAAACTAAGTACAGAGAAGGAGATAGTACGCTGCATGCTAGCCAGATTGATGTGATACATGAGCTTGATAAGTGGATGTTTAGTCAGGCCAAAGATGTCTATAAGGACAAGAACTTTATGAGCCAACTTATGGGATGTACCATGAGAGAACGTCTGGCTATGTATCTGTGCGTGGAAATGGATAAAACCTCTTTGGATGACGCCTTGCTTTTATTTAGTCAAACCAATTATTTGCCAAATATAAAGACAATCCAGAAAAAACTGGTTGGAAGAAGTCCTTTTAGAAAAGTTGGTTGGCAACGCATTCACTGGGGAAGTATGCGTGGTGCCTTTGAATTCGTATCTAAGAAGAGCGCCCAAATCGGCCAGATGGCTAAATGGGCCAAAGAAGGAGAAGATGAGGCAAAACTGAATCTGGATAAATCCTTGAAAAAGGACGAGCTGTTTAAACCTAATGGAGAAAATACTACAATTTTAAAAGAGAAAGCAAAGGATGAGGCAAGTAAGGCTGCAGTCGAGATATATGCAGGAGAAGAGCTTGATAACAAGGTATGTGAATATAGTGCTAAAATACTAAGAGCAATCTACAAAATGCAAAAGGGTGTAGCAAATAGAAAAGAAACCTCCGATGAGATGAAGGGCGATCTTAAAATGCTGAGTGCTCTTGTAGAGCGAAAGGCTGACCTTTCAAAAGACCAGGGAATCAAGAAGGTGTGGAATAGACTCCAAACTGCAACTAATGTAGTAGGAATTTTAGATTATGTATATTATGGTGCCGATGGAGCTGCTTCTGTAAGCAGAACTATGGGCTGGTTAGGAGAAGAAGGTTGGGTTGGAAAAGTTGCCGATCACGTTGATTTTGCCGGACTTTACTTAGATAGCTTTTATGGTTTTATGAACTGTTTAACAGGTGCTGTTGGGTTGATAAACACGGGCAAAAAAAGAGAAGTCAGTGGATCTGCTGTAGTGAAGGAAGCGCTTGCTGAGTTGAAATCGTTAAATACATTTGCTTCTGCGACACATTTGGCAATTACCACCACAGGAGAATTCGGATCCTGGGCAGAAGGATACCGGAAGTATAGAACTGATCTTGCAGATAAAATCAATGAGCGTGTCGAAAAGGGACTCAGTGCGTATGAGTTTGATACCTCAAAGGCTATGGTGCGATATCAGATGCTTGGAAGTGCTATTACAGTTGGATCTGCCGTGGTAGATGTCTTTGACATTACCAGATCTTCGTTGGCTGCTAGGTCTATCAAAAAACACTGCGAGAACAGAAAAAGAAAAGCAGGCATGGTCGACAAACAATATAGGGAAAAGGTTTATCAGAAGTCACTCGCAAGATTAACGAATCGGTTGAATGCAAGAAAAGGTTTATCGACAACTGCCAGCCTTGTTTCCAATGGCTTGGGCTATACAAAGTACTTTTTGCCGACAGCGGCGATTGGAACGATAGCACCTACTGTAATATCTTTTTTGTCTTCGGGAATTGATTCGTACATGAAAAAGAAAAGTGATTACGCTATTGTGGATGAGTTTATTGATTTTAAGACTCATATTGCTGACTATAAAGCTAAGCATCCGGACGTAGATGTGACAAAGAAAGAATTCCGTAAGCAGTTTCGAAAGAGAATCATTCTGCAATTGGGATTTGCCAATACAAAGACCTTCTTTGTCCATGTTGCAGAAAGACTTGGAGCAATGATTCATAATGTTCTAAAGGACGCTAAAGATGGAAATGAAGACAAGAGAAAACAGGCAGAGCCATTTGTTACGATCGTGAGATCTATGGGACTTCGGGTGAACTACGATAGAAATAGAATTCCGAGCCCGAAACAGATTGCAGGCAAATTATCAGCGTAATCTTAGAATGTGTCTTGTTAAATGATTTACAGGCTGAGAGGAAGGTGGTTTCATGGATTTCAAAAAAGAGGAAAGTATTAAAGTAGCGCAGCGAGAAGTAATAAAAAAAGAGAGTGATACAATCTCGACTTCTTCTCTACAAATCTCCAAGAACGGTGAAAGAAAGCTCTCGGGAGAATATGAAAGAAAAGAGCCGGAATGGGAAAAAGCCAGTCCAAGTGCGGAAATAAGTCAGGCTGCAAAAAAAATACTGGTGCAAAGACAATTGGAACAAAGACAATTGGAAGAAGCTGAAGCACAACATATAGATGTAAAGCAGTTAGATGAGTTTGAGATTGAAGAGCTTGAAAAGAAAGATATTAAGAAATGGATTAAGCAGATCCAAAATGGTATTAGTGCACAGCATGAAGAAATCAAGGAGCTGGCAGATATGTTTCTTTTTTGGGCGGAGCAGCAAGAAGCTGACGCGAACATAGCGCAAACAAATCTTAAGGCTATCGGGAAAGAAATAAACAAAAAAAGTAAAAAGCTACCAGAATCAAAAGGGAATATTAGTAAACTTGTGGCATTGGTGAATGCATATTTGAATAATCAAGGCATAGATGAGCCAGATTTGGTGAATGAAAATGAGCCTAATGTTGATCCTGAAGTTAAAACAATTGAGAAGAATCGTGAAGCGTTTTTTAATCTGGTAGACCAAAATTCTTTATATGATGAGGGAGACAAGCTGATTAGAAAGCTTGAATATTATCGTACCTATGAAACCAAAGTACTACCTTTAACCGATGAAATTGGAAAGATAAAATATCGATATAGGATGGTTGCCCTGGAAAAGAAACTAGAGGACTTTCAGAGAAGAAAAGAAATTGTTCAAAATCAGAAAAAGATTCTTGAGAAGCTTATTAAGAGCAACGATGTCAGTGATCAAGATAAAGATGAGGCTCGAAAAACACTTAAAGACTTGATGGAACTAAGGGCTTATAACAATTGGTTTGCAAGCAGTTCTCTATACAAAAATAATTTATTTTCCCTGGATGAGAAAAAAGATAGATTAGAGATAAGAAAAGCAGATGAAACGCTGAACCAGGAAACACAGATTAAGAAAGTTAGAGAAATTGACTCTTGGTTGCTAAAAAGAGAAACAAGTAGCTATAAAGAAAAAAGTTTTCTAGCACAATTTATGGGATGTAGTATTAGAGAACGTCTCGCCATGTACCTGTGTGTTGAAACGAATTTTAAGATGATGGATCAAAGTGCCTTGGTATTTAGCCAATTGAACTATGAACCGAATATAACTCTTATTGAAAAGAATTTGAAGCGTTTTCTTGGAATGGGTTTCAACTGGAATAAAATGTACAAGGCATATGAATTTGTTACAAATAATAGCGAATTCATTGATTCAGTGATAAAAGAGGTAGAAGAAGATGCTGTTTCTGAAACTTATCGCCGGGATGAAGAAGCATTAGTAAAGGAAGCACGGGGAGATAAACTTGGCGAAATGGATTTAAGCGAAGTCGATAGGCAAATCACTTCGGTAAGTAAAGAAGTATTTAAAATGCTAAAGACTCTTAGGAGAATTGAAAAACCTGAGGAAGGCAGGAATGGTCTTCTTGAAGAAGGACCGGCTGATGAATTTTCTCTGGATGTTTTGCAAGAACATTTGCAGAAGCTGCGTAAACTGGCAGATAAAAAGGCAGAAATTGAAAAAGATCCAAAAATTGCCTCTGCTTTTGCAGGCATGGCTACTTGCTTGAAATATTATGATTTAGGTAATGCTGGCTATGGAGTATTAAGCAATTTGGCTGCATGGGCTAGGAAGGCCGACTGGTATAAAGATGACAGTGGGGTAGGACTCACACATGATGGAGGAGATTATGTATTAGCCTATGCTTCCACTTTTACTAACTTACTAAAATTCAGTCAGAATATGTACAACCTTTGTAAAAGTGGTTCGGATATGAGCGATTCTGCCATTGTCAAAAGTGCAGCCGGATTGGTTCAATCAGGAACAACATTAGTTGATTCATCCTTTACAGCCTATAGAGATCTATTGCAGAGTGGAACCTGGGCAGGAGGGTATCGTATTTATAGAGAAAAGCTGGCAGAGTCTATGGCAGCTAGAGCTGAAGAAGGACTTCCAGCGGTAGAATTTAATGCTAATGCGCATACTACTTGTCAGGTTCTTGGTAGTGTAGTAACCGTGGGGTCGGCGGTCATTGATTATTATAATATTGATAGATCCAGGAAAGCTAGAAATACGATTCGCGAGCAGATTAGGAACCGCAGGGTAAGTGAGCGTTTTGACGAACAGAATGAATTTAAGGTGAATGAAACCTATAAAAAAGAGCATTATCAACTAGCAATGGCGAATCTAGTTAAAAGATTGGATGTCAGAAAGGGATTAAGTACTACGCTCAACTTGGTTTCTAACATAAGCGGTTATGCCAAATATGTTTTTGCAGTACCTACTATTGGTTTAATAACAGGCGGAATAACATCCGGAATATCTTTGGCGACTAAAATAGTTGATTGGTCTTTGAAAAGAAAGAGTAATCACAAAACGGTAGATGAATTCCTGGATTTAGATAAAATGCTAGTGGAATACAAAAAAAAGAATCGGAATGTTGATATTACGAATGAAGAGGTAAGAGAAAGCTTCCGCAGAAATGCAATGCTCCAATTAGGTTTTGCCAACAGGGAAACATTCCTTGTACATGTGAGGGGTAAAATATCCGATATGATGCATAATGTGCTTGAAAATGCAAGAACGCATAGAAATCAAAGAGATGAAGCAAGACCTATAGAAACTATCGTAAGAGCCTTGGGACTTAAGGTTGATTATGAAACGAACAAGATACCAAAAGCAAAACAAATAGCAGCTAAATTGGCATTATAAGGAGGACAGAACATATGAGTCAGTATACAAACGTTTTAAAAAGAATGGCAGATTTATTTACAGAGGAATCTATTCCTGCAATATTAAAAACGAAGGAACAGGAAAAAGACCTTCCAATGGATCTTCTGAGTGTTTTATTGGATGATTATTCAGAAAAAGGAAATGAGTGGTTAGCTGAATTTTGCTTTTTGCCTTTACAGAATGGTGCGGAAGAAACTGCATATTTGAGTGTTGCAATCACTATTACAGAAGAGCTCACTCCTGTGGAGTCTGATATGGTAGCTTTCTTTATTTCAAGATTTAATCACTATGTTCCTTTTGGAGCTTTTTCTGTCAGTGAAGATGGAACAACACTTGCTTATAAGCTTTGCACACCGGTTTTTGATCGTGGTAATGAGGATGAGCTTTTCGATTCCTTTAATCTGGTGGCAGGACATGCACTTGATTTTGTTGATAATTTTGGTTCTCTTTTAGAGTCCATTATCGATGGAGATGTGACACCGGAGGAAGCACTTATTGGATTTTTCCATGGAGA
>JAKSSE010000058.1 GCA_024403255.1 Lachnospiraceae bacterium | reverse complement strand
CACAAAAATGGTGCAATACGTCGTGTAAATGTCAATATTGCTGCAACTACAGTTGAAAATTATAGAAAGCTTAAAGATGCAGGGATAGGCACCTATATTTTGTTCCAGGAAACATATAATAAAAAGAGCTACGAAGAACTTCATCCTACAGGTCCAAAGCATGACTATGCATACCATACTGAGGCTATGGACAGAGCCATGGATGGAGGCATAGATGATGTTGGCCTTGGCGTTTTATTTGGCCTTGAAATGTATAGGTATGAATTTGCAGGCCTTCTTATGCATGCAGAACATCTTGAGGCTGTTCATGGGGTAGGCCCACATACAATCAGTGTGCCTAGAGTGAAAAGAGCAGATGATATTGACCCAGATATGTTTGATAACGGAATATCTGATGATATTTTTGCAAAGCTTTGTGCGCTTATCAGAATTTCGGTTCCATATACAGGAATGATTATTTCTACCAGAGAGTCGCAAAGTGTAAGAGAAAAAGTGCTTCCTCTTGGCGTCTCACAAATTTCTGGTGCATCACGTACCAGCGTTGGTGGATATGCCGAACCAGAGCCTGAAGAAGAAAATTCAGCTCAATTTGATGTGAGCGATAATAGAACTCTGGATGAAGTTGTAAATTGGCTTATGAAACTTGGACACGTGCCTAGCTTTTGTACTGCGTGCTACAGAGAGGGCAGAACGGGGGACAGATTTATGGCTCTTTGTAAGAGCAAACAAATATTAAACTGCTGTCATCCGAATGCACTTCTTACATTAAAAGAGTATCTTTTGGATTATGCGAGCGATGAAACAAAAGAGATTGGAAATGAAGTAATTGCTCGCGAGCTTGAAAAGATTCCTAATCCTAAGGCGAAGGAAACTTGTATAAAGCATCTTAATAATATTGAGAATGGACAGAGGGATTTTAGATTTTAATGTCTACATTAAACGAAACACCAAAGGCTAACAGAATACATATTGGAGTTTTTGGAAGGACGAACAGCGGAAAGTCGTCCTTCATTAATGCGGTCACAAATCAGGAGGTCTCCATTGTTTCAGCAGAAAAAGGAACAACGACAGATCCTGTATATAAGCCTATGGAAATTTATCCACTTGGCCCTTGTGTATTTATTGATACTGCAGGTGATAATGATCAGACTCCGCTTCAGGATGAAAGAACAAAGAAGACAAAACTTGCAGCTGAGAAGAGTGATATTGCGATAATACTGGTGGCAGCTGATAAAGAAGATGATGATTTTTCGGTAGAAAAGGAGTGGCATAGGTTTTTTGAGGAAAGAAAAACCCCTGTCTGTTTTGTGATTAATAAAGCCGACAAGAAAGAGGCAAAGCCTTTAGTTAACAAGATAAAAGAGTTGTTTCAGGTTGAGACCTTGGCGGTTAGTGCTAAAACAGGCAAAGGGATTGATTTGGTTCGTCCTATGCTTGCAAGACTAATTCCCGAAGGATATGGAGAAGAGAGTATAACAAAGGATCTTTGCGAAAAGGGCGATAGTGTTGTGCTTGTAATGCCACAGGATATTCAGGCTCCAAAAGGAAGACTTATACTTCCACAGGTTCAGATTTTAAGAGAACTTTTGGATAAAAAGTGTCATGTGACATGTCTTACCACGGATGAACTTGAAGCAGGCCTTTCTGAATTGCGGGAGCCTCCAAAGCTTATAATCACAGATTCGCAGGTGTTTGATAAGGTGTACGAGAAAAAGCCGGATGAATCGCTTCTTACTTCTTTTTCTGTACTTCTTGCAGCACATAAAGGAGATATAGAATATTTTGTTAAAGGAGCTAAGATGATTTCGAGTCTGACTGAAGATTCAAAAGTCCTTATCGCCGAGTGCTGCACACATGCTCCATTAGAAGAAGATATTGGAAGAGTTAAAATTCCAAGGATGCTTAAAAATAAAATAGGTCAAAATCTTACAATAGATATAGTTTCGGGAACAAACTTTCCAGAAGATTTGTCTGAATATAACCTTATTATCCAGTGCGGTGCATGTATGTTTAATAAAAAATATGTCTTATCGCGAGTTGATAAGGCAAAAGATAAAAATGTACCTATGACCAATTATGGAATATGCATAGCATATCTTAAGGGAATACTGGATAATGTTGCGTTTCCGGGGTGAAAAAATTCTATACTACTTTTTTGAAAAGTGATATTATATCAAAGGCTTTTTAAATTTGCCTAAAAGGAGAAAATAATGATTAAAGTAGGTATTTTTGGTTATGGTAACTTGGGAAAAGGCGTAGAGTGCGCAGTTTCTAAAAATAAGGATATGGAGCTTGTAGCTGTATTTACAAGAAGAGATCCTTCTTCTGTAAAGATTAACACTGCTTCAGCAAAGGTTTATCACGAAGATGCTCTTAAGGATATGACAGGTGATATTGATGTACTTATCCTTTGTGGCGGTTCAGCAACTGACCTTCCAGAACAGACTCCAAAGTATGCTTCACTTTATAATGTAGTAGATAGTTTTGATACACATGCAAGAATTCCAGAACATTTTGCAAATGTAGATAATGCTGCAAAGGCTGCAGGTAAGACTTGTGTTATCTCATGTGGATGGGATCCTGGTATGTTCTCGCTCAATAGACTTTATGCAAATTGCGTTCTTCCTGATGGAAAGGATTACACTTTCTGGGGTAAGGGTGTAAGCCAGGGGCATTCTGATGCAGTTCGTCGTATTGATGGCGTTAAGGATTGCCGTCAGTATACCTGCCCAGTTGAAGAAGCAATGGATGCTGTTAGAAGTGGCAAGAATCCAGAACTTACCACCAGAGAAAAGCACACTAGAGAGTGTTTTGTAGTTGCAGAAGAGGGTGCTGATCTTGCGAGAATAGAAAATGAAATTAAGACAATGCCTAACTACTTCTCAGATTATGATACAACTGTTCATTTCATTACCGAAGAGGAGATGAAGGCTAATCATAGTGGTCTTCCACACGGTGGTAGTGTTATAAGAACTGGTGTTACTGGCGTTAATGATGAAAATACTCATGTAATTGAATACAAGCTTACACTTGATTCAAATCCAGAGTTTACGGGATCAGTAATTGCAGCATATGCCAGAGCTGTTGCAAGACTTAATAAAGAGGGTCAGACAGGATGCAAGACTGTATTTGATATCGCTCCAGCTTACCTTTCAGACTTAAGTGGAGATGAATTAAGAGCACATCTTTTATAAGAAAAATATGTATATTTTTGCGCAGGGCTTTATGCTCTGCGTTTTTTTATGCAAAATGACGAGTTGTACATATACAGCTTTGTCAAAGTTGTATTTAATTTTACCAAAACATATTGACAAGTTTATCGCTCTTTTATACAATTATGACAGTCCGAACAGAGAATGAAGTGTTTCGGTCGTCAAAATGTACTAAAAAGTACAAACATGGGAGGATTTTATAAATGAAAAAGAGAATCTTTGCGGCACTTTTAAGTGTAACAATGGTAGCAACTCTTTTCACCGGTTGCGGCGCAGCAGGTGGTAAGGGCGGCAAGAAGGTTGGTGTGGCAATGCCTACTCAGTCTTCAGAGAGATGGATCAATGATGGTTCAAACATGAAGTCACAGCTTGAGGAGCTTGGCTATGAAGTTGATCTTCAGTATGCAGAGGATGACGTTCAGGCTCAGGTATCTCAGATTGAGAACATGATCGCAGCTGGCGCTGACTGTCTTGTAATCGCATCAATCGATTCTTCAGCACTTGTAAACGTTGAGAAGCAGGCTAAGGATGCTGGTATCCCAGTTATCGCTTATGACCGTCTTCTTATGGACACCGATGCAGTTTCATACTACGCAACCTTCGATAACAAGGGTGTTGGTACTGCAATTGGTAAGTACATCGTAGATAACAGTGGTGCTACTCCTGATGCACCTCAGACCATCGAGCTTTTCATGGGTTCACCTGATGATAACAACGCTCATATGCTTTATGCAGGTCTTATGGAGCAGATTCAGCCACTCCTTGACTCAGGCGCACTTGTTTGCGAATCTGGTCAGCTTGACTTCGAGTCAAACAACACTCTTCGTTGGGATCAGCAGACTGCTATGAAGAGATGCGAAGATATCCTTACTCGTTACTATGCAGACAAGGATCTTGACATCTGTGCATGTGCATATGACGGACTTTCTTATGGATGTATGGCAGCTCTTGAAGGCGCTGGATACACCGAGGCTAACTGGCCACTCATCACTGGACAGGATGCAGAGCTTATGGCTACCAAGCACATCATCTCAGGCAAGCAGACCATGTCAATCGCTAAGGATACTCGTCTCCTTGCAGCTAAGTGCGTAACCATGGTACAGGCAGTTCTCGAGGGCGCAGAGCCAGAAATCAACGATACCGAGCAGTACAACAACGGCGTTATCGTAGTTCCTTCATACCTCTGTACTCCACAGCCAGTTGATAAGAACAACTACAAAGAGATTCTTATCGATACTGAGTACTACACTGAGGATCAGCTTGCTGAGTAATCAAGGTTAATAAATTATAGTAGTTTATGGGCGGCGGCTAATAGTCGTCGCCCATTTTTAATCAGGTAGAAGGAGTGAATGTATGTCAGATTATATCTTGGAAATGAACCACATTACCAAGGCTTTCTCTGGGGTAAAGGCACTTGACGATGTTAATTTAAAGGTCAAAAGGGGTGAGATCCATGCTCTTTGCGGAGAGAATGGAGCAGGTAAGTCAACACTTATGAACGTACTCTCCGGTGTATATCCTCACGGAACCTACGATGGCGATGTAGTTTATAAGGGCGAGACTTGTGCATTTCACAATCTTAAGGATAGTGAGGGCAAAGGAATCGTTATTATTCACCAGGAATTAGCTCTTAGCCCACTTTTGTCAGTGGCAGAGAACGTATTCCTTGGAAATGAGCAGCTTAAATTTAAGGGCGTAATTGACTGGACAAAGACTAGACAGAAAGCAACAGAGATGCTTGAAAAAGTCGGTCTTGGAAATGAAGATGTAAATGTTCCTGTTAGCTCTTTGGGTGTTGGTAAGCAGCAGCTTATCGAAATTGCAAAGGCTATGGCAAAGAAAGTAGAGCTTCTTATTCTTGATGAGCCTACTGCATCACTTAATGATGAAGAGTCAAAGAACCTTCTCGACATCATGCTTGAGCTTAAGGCACAGGGAATTACTTGCATCATTATTTCACATAAACTTAATGAGATTGAATACGTATCAGATGCGGTTACTATTATTCGTGATGGTCATACAATCGAGACAATCTATAAGGGAGTAGACGAATTTACTGAGGATAGAGTTATTAAGGGCATGGTTGGCCGTGAGCTTACTAACAGATACCCTGTTCGTGAAGGCGTTGAAATTGGAGATACAATCTTCGAAGTTAAAGATTGGAACGTATATCATCCAGACGATGCTAACCGTCAGATGTTAAAGAATATAAACATTAAAGTTAGAGCAGGTGAAGTAGTTGGTCTTGCAGGACTTATGGGTGCAGGACGTACAGAGCTTGCAATGTCAATTTTTGGTCATAGCTATGGACAGAAGATTTCAGGTCAGGTATTTATGCATGGCAAGGAAGTCCGGATGAACACAGTTAAAGAGGCTATTGACAATAAACTTGCTTATGTATCAGAAGATAGAAAAGGCAATGGTCTTGTTCTTATCGGCGACATAAAAGAGAACATGGTACTTGCAGCTAGACCTACTTATTTCTCAAACAAAGGTGTAATTAAGGGAAATGAGGAAATCTTAGCAGCACAGGAATACAAGGAGAAGATAAACGTTAAGGCTACTTCAATTGAGCAGGTTGTAGGATCGCTTTCAGGTGGTAACCAGCAGAAGGTTGTACTTGCAAAGTGGATGCTCACCCAGCCAGACGTACTTATTCTTGATGAGCCTACCCGTGGTATCGATGTAGGTGCAAAATATGAGATTTATGAAGTAATTAACGACTTGGCAAGAGCTGGAAAGGCAGTCATCGTTATTTCTTCGGAAATGCCAGAAATTATTGGTACCTGTGATAGAGCATACGTAATTAACGAAGGTGAAATCGCAGGCGAAATCAATAAGGGATCGATTACCCAGGAGGGTATCATGCAGTGCATTATGTCTCATAATAGAAAAGGAGAGAACTAATCATGGAAAAGAAAAAGCTAGTAAATCTTGACATGAAGCAGTATGGTATGTTCCTTGCTCTTGTCGCTATTTATTTAATTTTTGC